>JAQQAK010000153.1 GCA_028527945.1 Spirochaetaceae bacterium | reverse complement strand
TATGATTTTAAATTTGTAATTGAACAGCCTATTTTTACGTGGGGTAAAATAAATAATGCTGTTCATTTATATGAAACCATATCAGAGACAAAAAAATTCAACATCCAAAAGAGTAAAAGTGAAATAAGGACAAAAATAAATATTTATTCACATACACTTTTTTATCTTCACAAAATGGAAGAGTGCCTTGCACAGCAGCAGGAGCATGCTCACAGGCTTGTAACTATCGCTGAAGAATCTTTTCAAAACGGCTTTATCTTAAGCGCTGATTTGCTTAATGCTAAGATAAGCGCAAAAAAAATAGATGTAGCGGTTGCAGAGTTGAACGAGCAAAAGGCCCAGGTTTTTCTTGAGCTTCAACATCTATCAGGGTTAAAAAAAATAGATTATGATGATTTTGATTTTAGTTTTGTAAAACCTATAGATGCAATAGAAGTCTCTTCTCAGGAAAATTATTATAAAAAGGCTGTAGAAATAAACCCCGGGCTTCAAATGCTCACTTGCTTAAAAGATATAAACGAGCTTCAGGTTAAAATTAAAAAGGGGTATGGATATTTTAAGCCAGACATTGGTATCCATTTGGAACTTGGCTATGCTGGCTCCAGATTCCCTTTTATTGAGAAGGACTGGTATGGTGAAGATGGTATTGTTTTTACTTCAAGTCTTGCTTTTAAGAGTACTCTTTTTGATGGAGGAAAGGTTCGGAATGATATTAACAAAAGCCAGGAAGAGCTTAATAAAGCTTTATTCCAGTATCAGGATGGACTTAATAATCTTGATCAATTTATATCTGAATCAATTCTTAAACTTGAACTCAATAAAAGAAATATAGAGTATTACAGGCTTAAGCAGGAAAATGATAAAGAGCAGATAACCCTTAGAAAAACTCAGTTTGACGCAGGCGCTGGCGCAGAAAAAGATTATTTACAAGAAAAAATTAATCTTAACACTGATTTGATAAATGAATACAAAGAGACTATAGATTTTTATAAAAATTATTTCTCTCTGGAAAGTGTTGCCAGAGCTGAAGAGTAGGATTTTTTGTAACTGGTTTTAAATCTGTATTTGAGTCCGGTTGAGATTTTTTTTAATATATCTTATCCTTTTTAGAAGGATAAGATATGAAACAAAAAAGCGAGTATAAAAGTTCTATAAGGTCCAGAAAGATGATACGTGATGCTTATATTGAGCTTATGCAAGAAAAAGAACTCGATAAAATAACGATAACGGATATTGTAAAAAAGGCAGATCTTAACCGTGGAACCTTTTACACACATTATGATTACCCAAGGCAGGTTCTTGAACAAATAGAAGGTGAATTGATTGATAAAATGAATGAGTTTATCAATGAATTTGAATATCAAAGTTTTTTTAAAGACCCTTTCTTTCTTCTTAATAAAATATCAACCTATTTTGAGAAAGATCTCGAATTTTATGGAAAACTCATAAATATGAATGGGGCAGAAATCTTTTTGTCTAAACTAAAAGATATGATTATTGAACATATTTTTGCGGACCCTAGCCTTCCTGAATCTCTTCGGGGATCTCGTGAGGCAACGATGGGAGCGCATTTGTTTGCCGGAGGGATAGTCAGTCTCTATCAAGCCTGGTTTCAGGAAAAGATAGATTGTCCTTTTGGAGAGCTTGCCCAGCATATAAGCAAGGTGTTAAAAAGAAACTCTGATTTTGATAATTAGAGTTTCTTTTTTTTACAGCTATATTTTTTTCGCAGGATAGAATAAGCGTCTGCTAAAGCTTTTTTTTGAGTTTGATGCAAAGGTTTTGATTTTCTGATTAAATATCTGACACCTTATATTTTTTCAGTGTAATTGCAGATTTTGTGAGTTATTGCTTTTTTTATATAAAAATACTACTTTTACTATAAAATAATATGGAAAATACAATATATGATGTTGCGCGCCTCGCTGGAGTTTCAACTGCGACAGTTTCAAGGGTCATGAATAAGACCGAAGCTGTCAGTCCAAGTACCGAAGCTAAGGTTATTGAGGCCATGGATAAATTAAACTATACGCCGAGTGCTTTAGCACAGGGGTTTGCAAGTAATAAGAGCCGAACTATTGGTCTTGTCATGAATTTTGCTCAAGATTCTCCCTTCCCTGAAAGTACTGTTCAAACGATGTCTGACTTTTTTATTGAAATGTTCAGAGGAGTAAACTCAATAATCCGAAAGAAAGATTATTATCTCATGATAATTAATGAGGAAAAAGATCTTCAGAAAGTGGTAAAGAGTTTCTTGGATAAACGTAGGTTAGATGGAATGATTTTTACGTTTACCCCTTTTAATATTTCATCGTTAAAAGAGGTTATAGCAAAAGAACGTCCTCTTGTTTATGTTGGAAACATAAAAGGATACAATAGAGGTCTTCATGTCTATTCCAGATATACAGAATATTTTTATGATATTGTTATGTTCCTTAAAAATAAGGGACATAAACGTATCGCTTTAGTGACTGCAAGAGATGAAGATTTTTTTGTAGAAGATTGGAAGAGTTCTGGTAAGCCTGGGCTTAATGATCTTGACTTATCTTTTTTAAAATATTCGAATATGGAAAAGATTATTGAGGATGTTAAGTCTCTTTTTTTACGTGTAGATCGACCTACTGCTTTTTTTGTTCAGGATTTAAAAGCCGTTCAGTTATCAATAAGTATTTTCAGCGAAATGGGGTTACGTGTTCCAGAAGATGTTTCAATTGTCTCGCTTGAATATACAAAAGGCGCTGGAGAAAGTTTTTTTCCAAAAATTACCAATGTTTATGTTCCTGTGTATGATATGGGTGTTCAGGCTGTAACCATTCTGCTGAATTATCTGGAAGGAAAAACAAAGGGCTATAATAAGCTGGTAGAAGTAGAGCCTGTATTGATAGAACGTGATAGTGTTATAGATTTGAATACATAGATAATTTTATATTTTTTGGCGGAGAAGGTAATTCTCTGCCAAAGTTGTTTCATTATAAGTGAATGAATAATTTTATTCGCCGGGAAGGTTTAATACCCTGCAGTTCTACTGCGGAATCTTCTATTTGGAAAGAGTATTTTTGTGTTGGGTATAAAACCTGACCGTCTAAACCCATTCCTTGCAGAACCAACCATACTTCGGAGCTCTGCTCCGGAGTGGTTGATTATATAAAAATATTTGACATCACTATAATGTATGATAAAATGTAAACGGTTGCATTTAAAGGAGTAAAGTATGAAAGCAATTATGGTAATGTTTGACTCTTTAAACAGGCATATGTTACCTAATTATGGATGTGATTGGATAAAAGCTCCAAATTTTTTAAGGCTTGGCATGAAATCGCTTACATTTGAGAATAGTTATGCGGGTAGTCTTCCTTGTATGCCTGCCAGAAGAGAGCTTCATACCGGACGCTATAATTTTTTGCACAGAAGTTGGGGGCCTGTTGAACCTTTTGATGATTCAATGCCTGAAATATTAAAAAATAATGGTGTTTATACTCACCTTGTATCAGACCATCAGCATTATTGGGAGGATGGTGGCTGTACCTATCATACTCGATATAGTTCCTGGGAAATCAGCCGCGGTCAAGAGGGGGATCCCTGGAAAGGTGTTGTTGGAAATGTTAACATCCCGGATTCTCCTTTTGATAATCCCTTGAAGCACTTTATGAGTGGAATGGTCAGGCAAGATCAAATCAACCGTAGATATATGCAAGGTGAAAACTGCTCTCAGGGTATCACGTTTAAAAATGGAATTGAGTTCATTGAAGAAAATAAAGACGAGGATAAATGGTTTTTACAGATTGAGACGTTTGATCCTCATGAACCATTTTTTTCATCAGATGAATTTAGAGAAATGTATCCTGATGAAGATTATGATCAAGCTGATTTTGACTGGCCGCCATATGCCCCTGTTTTTGAAGATGAGGCTGTAGTTTGTCATGGTAAAAAGCGTTATGCTGCTCTTTTAAGTATGTGTGATTACTATCTTGGAAAGGTTCTTGACAAGATGGATGAATATAATATGTGGGAAGATACAATGCTGATTGTAAATACTGATCATGGCTATCTTCTTGGTGAGCATGGTTGGTGGGCAAAATCTATAATGCCCACATACAACGAGATAGCACACACTCCGCTTTTTATTTGGGATCCAAGGTTTGGCTTTAAAGATGAACTCCGCTCTTCACTTGTACAGGCAATAGACCTTGCCCCAACATTACTTGATTTTTTTAATGTTGAAATACCTTCATCAATGGAAGGAAAAGCTCTTAAAAATGTTATTGCGGAAGATTCTCCAGTCCGTAAGTTTGCAATGTTTGGTTATCATGGCTCGCATATCAATATTACTGATGGTCGCTATTTATATATGAAGGGCCCCGCGAGAAAAGACAATACGCCGCTGTATGAATACACTCTAATGCCAACACATATGAGAAGCATGTTTAAGACTTCAGAGCTACAGGATGTTAAGCTGGTAGAACCTTTTGATTTTACAAAGGGTTGCAGAACCATGAAGATTAATGCCATTCCTGGCTTTATAAATCCGGTACAATATGGATCTAAATTGTTTGATTTAAAAGATGATCCAAAACAGCTTGTCGAGATAGATGCTCCAGAGGTCGAGGTCAGGTTAACTTGCGAAATAGCTCGTATGATGAAGCTTAATGATGCTCCATCTGAACAATATGAACGTATGGGAATTCAGAAGGATGGTAATTTCTCTTTGGAAATGTTAGCTGCTCAACGAGATGCCTCGAAGGCTTCTGAATATATCGCGGAGCTTGATGGATTTGGTTATCAGTCTGGTGTTTTTAATCAGCTTATGGCTCTTCTTAATATTACTCCTGAAGCACAAAGACAGGTTCTTCTTGAAGGTTTTATTGATTACTTATCTGTTTCCTCTTCTACTGATAAAATCATAAAGAAAGAACATATTAAAGGCTTTGCTGAACAAGTGCCAATGCCGGAAGAGCAACGTGCAATGGCTTTATATTTTATGGAAATAGCAGGTCGAACAGCTTAGTTTTCATGGATTCTTGCTGACATACGTTTTGACTGCAGGTTTGTATAAAAGAGGAATGATAAAAAAGGGTTTGAGCCTCTTTATCATTTAGGGAATTTACATGTTTATTGTAAATCCCTCCTCTTTAAACTGCATTTGTGCAGGATTATTATAGGAGAGGTTATGGATAATACTGTTAGAAGGGCAAAATTCAGCGAGGTCTTCAGGTATGGTTTTGGAGGAATAGGATCAAATATAGCATTTATGCTTGTTATGATGTATTTAATGTTTTTTTATACTGATTTTTTGGGTATAAACGCGGCCGCAGTTGGCGGGCTTTTTCTTGTTTCAAGATTTATTGATGCTGTTACAGATCCTGTAATGGGCATGATTGCTGATAGAAGCAATTCTAAAATGGGAAAATACAGACCCTGGGTTATCGTTGGTGCTCCGATTCTTGGTTTTCTAGTAGTTCTTCTCTTTTCTTCTCCTAATTTTAGTGCTGGTGCAAAGCTTGTTTATGTATATGTCACATATATACTTTATTCATTAGTTTCAACAGTTGTTAATATACCTTACCACTCATTGACTCCTGTTTTATCAGAAGATTCTGATCAGAGAACAGTCATCGCAACAGCAAAGCAACTTCTTGGGCAGGTTGGGTTTGCTGTTGTTATGGTTGGTGCTATTCCAATAACAACAGCATTAGGTGGTGATGCAAGAGCATGGCAGTTGTATGCTTTTATCTGTGCTGTTTTAATTACATTGTCATTTTATATTTGTGCCTGGGGAGCCAAGAAACATGATACTCCCGAGGTTTATAAAAAGAATGCCGTAAACGGAAGTGATGAAAAAATAAGTCTTAAAGAACAGTTTCAACTTATCTATAAAAATAAAGATGTCCTCATGCTGATGATTGCTTTTGGAACAGATATGATCGCTTACGCAAGTGCAAATGCTGTAAATATGTACTATTTTAAATACGCTGTAGGCCGTCCGGATCTAATCCCTTTAACCTCAGGAGTCGGACTTCTTATTGGAATCGCTGTTTCATTTACAATTCCATTTTTATCAAAGAAATTCGGCAAAAAGGTTATCTTTATGACAGCAAGTGCTACTCTTATGGTTGTTTCTTCTGTTCTTTTTTTCATACCTTTTACATCAATTAATTTGATTATTGCCCAGGCAATTGTCTATGCTGGACTTGGCCCTTTTACAGGTGTTGTTGGCTGGGCTATGCTTGCTGATTGTGTTGATTATGGTGAGTGGATTACAGGAAAAAGAGGTGCTGGAACTGTATCTTCTCAGCTTACTTTTATTAATAAGCTTGGTATGGCAATTGGAGGTATGCTTGCAGGTGTAATTCTTGCCTGTGTTGGCTATGTCGCCGGACAGGAACAGACTCCGGAGGTGTTAAATGCTATTGCTGGTGTTAAGGCTTTTTTTCCTGCCTTAGGTTATATATGTTCCCTGATTTCAATGTCATTCTATCCGATAACGAAAGATTTTTATGAAAAAATGATAGCAGACAATAAGGCGAGAGCCTAAATATAATTCTCATTTTCCTTTAGGCAATGCTTGCTTTATACAGGCATTGCCTTTTCTTTTTAAAAATAATAATTTTACGTTTAGGGGTTTATGGAGAAAACAATATACGATGTAGCAAAGCTTGCTGGAGTCTCAACTGCGACTGTATCAAGAGTTATTAATAATATAGGAAATGTTAGTCCCAAAAGTGAAGCCAAGGTAAGGCTTGCAATGGAGAAGCTTCAATATTCTCCAAATGCTCTTGCAAGAGGTTTTGCCCAAAGTAAAAGTAAAACAATAGGGCTTGTAATGGATCTCCCTAACATAGAAGATAAAAATATTATTCAAATCTCTTCTTTCTTTTTTACAGAACTTTTTAGAGGCGTTAATTCTATATTAAGACAAAAAGGCTATTTTCTGATGGTTATAAATGAGGAACATAATCTTGAAGGTCTTGTCCGCAATTTTCTTGATCAAAAAAGAATAGACGGTTTAATTGTGGGATACATGCCTGCCGACACTGAAGATTTAGAAAAAGTTCTGGAAGTAGAGCGGCCTCTTGTTTATATAGGAAATATTCATGAATATAATAGAGGTCTTCATGTTTATGCCCAGTATATTGAATATCTTAATGATGTTCTTGTTTATTTTAAGTCAAAAGGTCATAGGTCTATAGCTTTTCTATCACAGCAAAATGATAAGCATCTTCAAAAGGTTTGGGATGCGGAGAATAAAGACGGTTCAAAGAACTTGACGATTTATTATCTTGATTATAAAAATTATGATTCTTTTATAGATGAGGTGAAAGAAGTTTTCTCAAAACCTGATAGACCCACAGCGTTTTTTGTTGAGAATATTGGAATGATTCAGCAAATCACTACTGTTCTTCATGAGCTTGGATTAAGTGTTCCTGATGATGTCTCTTTGATGTCTGTTGAGCATGTTAAGGGAATGGGCGAGAACTTTTCTCCCAAAATTACTTGTATGTATGTTCCTGTCACTAAAATGGGGGAGGCCGCAATACGACTTCTTCTTGAATACATTGAAGGTAAATCAGATAGTTTTAATAAGAAAGTAAATATTCAACCTGCATTGATAGAACGTGACAGTGTTGCTGATAAAAGATAGTAATATTAAGTATTAAATGCTACCAATAACTGAATAGCTGAAATATTTTCAGGTTCAGGGTTCAAGCTGGCCCAATTATCAGTTATTCTTTCATAAAAATAGAATAAACTTATATCTCCTCTACCAATTTTATAATCTATTCCTGTTCTGAAAATACTATCAATGTTCCATGTATCATTAATTAAAACTCTATCATTTTCTTCTCTGCAAATAAGAGAGCCTCTTGTGTCTATAAAAATATACAAAGAGTCCGAACAGACAG
>JAQQAK010000152.1 GCA_028527945.1 Spirochaetaceae bacterium | reverse complement strand
AATCCTTTTGTAGAACAGGTTTTCCTATTTCTAGTTTATATACATCCAGATCAACACGTTCATGTAATTCTATAATATATTCTTTAAGTTTCTTGTATATCACCTATTACATCCTTTTGTGGCCATGAATGGCCATATATTCTTGCCATAAATTTCCTATAATACTTTCGAAGAGTATCTTAATCTCTAATCAAGAGACTTTTCAAATTGAACGAAAATAGAGTAAAAGCAGTTAGTTGCCATAGCTGTTCAAATATACCAGATTTCCAGTCAAAAAATATTAAAAGCAGTTCTTTTAAACTAATTTTAGTATCAACTTTTAGTATTTTACTACACCTCTGTAGAATTGGTTAATAAATTTATGAACATCAATACCAGTTATATCCAGAAAGATATCACCACAATCATCAAAAAGACTTGATTGCCAAGTGGCTTTACAGAACCTACAGACATAACCGCAAACGATGACTTTGTCTTTTTTAAAGAGGCTCCATAATTTATGATATAAACATACGCAGCGATGGGATAAGATGATTTATTCCGTATGAAATTTTTTAGTCTTTTGCGACAATTTAGTTATAGACAGTAAGAGCCATTAACTATTGAAACAACTACCATACTCCAACTCTAACTTACTTATGAAGTCTTCAATAATAAACCTTGAATTTATAGAATTATATATACGAATCTTGGGGCGCCCACTTTCATACCTATACGAAGTATCTTCATTAAATATAGGAGCTTCTTGATAAGTATACTCTCCACAATTAGGTTCAAGAGCTACTCCAATTGCTGGAGAGTCCCCCAAAGACCAGCTTTCACCAGCTGTCCAGCACGCCTTTTCTGATTGATTATACTCATTCAATAAATCATAAAGATGCTTTCCTATTTTTCCACAGGGTCTAATTCTTCTCTCTATTTCCGCAATACCTATGTGCATGGATCCATACACATTATTTGGGATTTGCCAGAACTCAACATTACTGGAAATAACCTCATTGATAGCATCAATATCATTTCCAGAATTATACTCTCTATTATCCGTCTCTAATAAACCTGGTTTTTGACCACCGATCCAAATAACTGTCATCTTTTTTACTATCTCAGGTTCTTTTCTTATTGCTGTCGCAATATTTGTTATGGCTCCAATACATAATACATATAATGGCTTTTCATCCTCTATCATTGCCTCTTTAATCAAATAGTCTGAGGCTTCAGATACTTGCGAGTTTGCCAAACTCGAAATTTTTCCCAGCTCTCCTCTGAAAACAGGGACTTTTATCTCCATAGCCTCCAAAATAGCACAAATTTCTTCATAGCTTTTCTCCATTGAACCATCTTCTACAAAATGTTCAGCAAATATAGCTTTTACTTCAAATTTTTTACACATTAATGCATGTGAAATAGCATATGGATCATCAGCTTCACAAGCGGCGTCTGTATCTATGATGATACGTAATCTTTTATTTTCAGGTACTTGGTAACTTATGCTCATCGAAATCTCCTAACAGGTCTTTATCTAAACTTTTATTTTATATATTTTTTTGATTATTTATTGTTTAGCACGAAGAGCTAAATTAAGTAAATCCCAAGATGGAGGCGTCACATATATTCCCTGCAGAGCAGAGCCGTATATTATCTATTAAATTTAGTTTTTTACTGGTGCTATAATCACTCCAGAGCAGAGTATGAATACCAATAAATAGAGTTTACTTAAAATTTTCCATAAAAAATAGTCTTCTGCTTTACCTCTAAATTGATCATTCAAAATACAATTCATTTAACCTAAATAATACTGACTATGCCTCAATAAAAATAGGACAATACTGCTATAGTTTTTACCACCTGATTCCTGATCCCCTAATATCCTAGCAATTTGATTATTGATAATGAGGCAGGACATCAGGCTAAAGGTTTTAGTAATTTTCTGTTGGTCTGTGATTATTAGCATAAAAATTGTTAAACATTTAATGGATTTTACCCCTAAATAATAAAGTATATTCTTATACAAGATTCCCATAGGGTTTCAGAGAGCTTGCAATTAACGAGGTAAGTATTTTTCAAGATCTTCTATTGTTTCTTCAAGACCAAAATCTTCTGCAACCTCAAGAAGAGTCTCACCATCAAGGGTAGTTATATCAACCTGGGCACCATTTTCTAATAAATACCGTCTCACCTCTCCATCATCTGTCCCGGAACATATGATAGAAAAGAGTGGAGTCCTGCCATCATTATTTTTTACATTAACATCAAAACAATATTCTTCTACAAGCAGTTTGACCAGATTAAAATTTGAATCTCCTCCGGCACATGCCCAGTGAAGACAGGTTGTCCCACTACTATTTGTTTTAGAAATATCAAAATCCAGTGCATTGACAATGTACTCGACCATATCTTTATAACCTTTCTTGCAAGCCTCTGTAAGAATGGAATTACCATACATGTCAGTTCTTGAATAATCGGCCCCTTGCTCTATAAGAAACTTGAGAACCTCTATTCGGCCTGATGCAGCGGCCCACATTGAGGGGAAAACTTTGGCTCTATCCTGTACATTTACATCCATTTTAATTTCTAATACCAGATATTTGACTAAATCAATAGAACCACTCCAACAGGCATTGTGGAGAATTGTATTGTTGCCCTTATTTACACAATGAGGATCAAAACCTTTTTCTTCTATTAGATATTTGATACATTCAAGTCTGCCATAATCTGCAAGAGTGTGAAGCACAGTATCTCCAGTAAAACTGTCTTTTACTTCCTTTAGAT
This sequence comes from Spirochaetaceae bacterium, assembly GCA_028527945.1. GTDB lineage: Bacteria > Spirochaetota > Spirochaetia > UBA9216 > UBA9216 > Thalassospirochaeta. Next base: position 2,180 of record JAQQAK010000152.1, on the reverse strand, counting down.
CAATATTGCTATTATATAAGGAGATTATATCCTCAACAGAAGTCATTGAATTAAAGCTTCTCAATATCTCATCATGTTCCATGATATACCTCCGAACGACTCAGGGTGAGTAGTTGTACTGACAAAAAATTTTAAATTAAATACAGCCTTTATGTCATCTGCATTAGTTGAGCTACTATTCTTTCAGCAGGATTGTAAAACATATAGTAATGCATCCCTATACCTCCAAAGTTATAGGCATCTATATAACCAACATACAAAAATGATGTTTTAGCTCCTTCAATGTGCGGGTAACAGAAACCGTTTTGGGCAGGAATAGGATATGGTCCCTGTATGCTATCATATTTAAAAAATCCTTTCTCATTTTTATTGTTAGCAAAAAAATCAGAGCGCCATTCATCAAAAAACTCTTCATAGTCTGCCTGATCATTAATCCCAGCAAACTCAGGAACAGGTTGGAGGACCTCTATGTGGAAGCTCTTCTTTTCCTTCCGATACTTGAATGTATCAGTTATCTCTTCAATCCCTTCTTGAAAATAAATTTTCTCTCCATCGTACTCCTGGTAAGTAGCATCGACAGAAGCTAAATCATATTTGTTATGATTGCCGTCATAAAACATCATTTCGCATATTTTGTTCTCATCATCCAATTTTGAAACTACCCAGTCCATAGATATATGTTCATGATATAAAACAGGAATCTTCTCAGTAAAGTCAGGATTTAATGCTTTTAAATCAAGGGTTACCATAGGCAAAAGAAAATGTTTTGTTTTATCAATTATTGTAGAAGCAAACACATTGGCTGGATCATCTGCCGTTATATGCGGACTTTTGTCGCTGGAGAATTTCACGTTATAAATTCTATTTCCATAAATACTATTTCTGAATGTATCATCTAGACTTTTAAAACTTAAACCTTTCATCATTAGATCTCCTATAAAACGGATTTTCAATATTCATAATTATTCATAGCTGTCCCTGATAATTCAGAGGAGAGGTGGAAGATAAAAGCCGAACAACTTTTATTATAAAGTCGACTAAAACAAGACAATATAAGAAAATCAGCTATGAGCCATAAGGATACTACGTTTCAACAGGTTCTTCAATTTGTTTCGAGACATGATTTCACAAAATGTGTCAAAAGACATAAGAGTGATAAATCATCGAAGATGATTTCAGTGTTGGGATCAGTTCCCGGCTATGTTATTTGGCCAGTTGAGTTAGCAATCAGGATTACGAGGAATAGAATCAGGTTTAACCATGAATAAAAAGAATCTATTTCATTTGGGAATTTCTCCCGTTAAAAGATCGCCTCTGCCTATGCAAATAATAAAACATTCAATGAGATTTATAGAGAACTTTTTACACTCCTCTTAATCGGTTTCACAATAACAGAAAGAAACATAAGTTTAGATTAAGAAGCTACTTGTATAGCGAGGAATAGATTATAAAGTTGACATAGAGAAAAATAAAGGTAAAAATATATCCCAGATCTTGAAAAAGAAAAGTATGAAGAAGATAAATACTTACAAAAAACTTTAAGGAATTAATATGCTTACAGAAGTAAAAATATTTTTAGAAGAGTTTTTCCAAGTAGAATTGGAAGCATGGAATGCCAACCTGAAACCTAATTTAGAAATTATGAACAGTAAAATGGAAAAAATGTATTCTTATTGTCATGATTCTTTATATAACAGTCTAAATATAGTTGTTAGAGATAAACTAAGAAGCCCATCTTTTTATGATGATAGCCCTAATTACCAACATCCCAGATATTTATTCAAGTTGAGCCATTATGAACACCCTAAGTATGGTGATTTGTATTTGGCTTATACTTCGGAGCCAGCGATTATATATAATGACTTTTTGAGTATTAATTATTGTCTATTCATTACTAAAGTCGAGGAAGAATATAAAATTATCAGTTCTCACTTCGTCCATACTGAAAACCTTGGCAATATACATTGGAGAAACAAAGGTGTTGAGGACATTACTTTTGACAATGCTGGGAAATTGATCGAAATCGAAAGATATATAGAACCCAGTAATGACGATCTCGATCCAGAAATAAGCCAATTTTCTATAAACGAGTATAATAAAAACAGATAATCATTTCCAAACTTTCTACACGTAGAACCGTTCTCATCACTGTCTGCCACAACTTGTGGTTCTTCATTTTA
>JAQQAK010000151.1 GCA_028527945.1 Spirochaetaceae bacterium | reverse complement strand
AGACAAGGCAACATCTTCTGGAACGTATCTGATGGATGACTTCATTTCTCCCAGAATATCAGCTCTGCAAGAGTCTATAAACACGAAGGCTGAGTCTGAAGTTAGTGCAATCTCTGCTGAAATAGAAAGGCTTAATGAACAGGTTGAACCTCTTGTTAGCAAGTTTATCAGAACCGGAGATGCATCTCTTGAAGAAAGTATTAACGATATTCAGAATGAATTAAGAGATCTTGATACTGAGCTCAACGCAAGACTTTATGATATAGGCAATCAGGTTTCAAGTTTTCCTCAATATAATTCTGAAGATCTTGATGATAATATTACACAGTATACATTCTATAAACCTATAGTTTTCAGAAGTCAGAACGATAAATCTTATTTTAGAGGAGTTGTCCGGCTAGGTATCTCTACTGACGGAATTCTGACAACAATTACTGCGTCATCAGAACAGCTTATAAAAATTATAGCAGTTATTGCAGCAGCAGCAATTGTTCTTGGTATTCTTGGAGCACTTATTCTTGCTTCAATAATTGTAAAGCCAATAAATAAACTTGTTCGTGGTGTTGAGGTCATCAGAGACACCGAAGATAAGGAAGATTTAAAAGATCATGAAATTATTATAAAAACAGGAGATGAGCTTTCTGTTCTTGCGGACACTGTTAATCAGATGATAGATAATCTTGTAGAAGCAGCATCTGCAAACAAACTTCTTACTGTTGGAAAAGAGGTTCAGAAAAAATTTATTCCTTTAGAAGAAGATTCTACAGGAAATAAACTTTCAACAGGTAAAGAAGATAATGAGAATGTAGAGTTCTTTGGCTATTATGAAGGAGCCAGAGGTGTTTCCGGGGACTATTTTGATTTTAGAAAAATAGATGATGTCCACTATGCCGCAATAAAATGTGATGTTGCGGGTAAAGGTGTTCCGGCTTCTCTTATCATGGTAGAGGTTGCTACAATCTTTTTGAACTTTTTTCGAAATCGTAAAATTGTAAAGACAAAGTCGGGAAAACCTGTTCCTCCCAATATTTCTGAGCTGACCTATAGTATAAATGATCTTGTTGAAGAGGTTGGTTTTACAGGCCGGTTTGCGGCCTTTACAATAGCCATTGTGAATTCATTGACTGGAGACATTTTTCTGTGTAATGCTGGAGATAATCTTGTTCATATTTTTGACAGTTCGCAGCAGAAAATGATTATCAAAGAACTTCCGGAATCTCCTGCTTCTGGTGTTTTTCCATCTGATATGGTTAGAATGGGGAAGGGTTTTGTTCAGGTTAAAGACCGTCTTAAGCCAGGAGATTGTCTTCTTATGTTTACTGATGGATTGGAAGAAGCTCAGAGGCATTTACGTGGAAGTGATTTTAAGGTTTTAAAACCTGAGGTCACAGATGAAGAGCGTTCTTCAATGCCTGAAAGTGTTAATCATGATGATGGTTTTGAAGAATTTGGGGTTTGGAGAATTCAGGAACTTATTAATACTCTTAAAGCAGGCGGGCAGTATACGCTTCATAAATATTACAATCCGGTAGCAGATGAATCTCTAATATTTGATTTTTCAGATCTTGAAGGCACTATTGAAGATATTGTTCTTGCTTGTGTTTCTGTTGAAAGAATATTTAGAATTTATCCGGATCCTTCAGCTGGGCCGGATGACAGGGTTCGGGTAGACAAGGTTATTGTGAAGTTTCTTGAAGAACATTTTAACCAGTGGAATGTATATTTTTCTAATCCTCTTCCTGGTAAGGATGAAGATCATTACATAACATTTTCTCACCTTAAAGAAGATGATCAATATGATGATCTTACAGTACTTGGAATAAGCAAAAAATAATGCAGAAGTTCTTTTGTGATAATTGTGGAGCTCAAGTTGATAAAGATACAACTCGTTGTCCAAAATGCGGTCGTTTTTTTCAATCAATAAAATGCCCCAAATGCGGGTTTTCCGGAAATTCAGAGCTTTTTACTGATGGATGTCCTGTTTGCGGATACGCGGGTGGAAAAATAGAGCAAAACGTTAAAAAAGATAAATCAACGAAACATCGCTTTTCTGAACGTTTTTATAAAATTATTCTTCCAGTTTTATTAACTGTATTTATTATATTAGTAATTCTACTTTTTAAAGCTGGATGGTAAAAGATTCGAATCCATAGCGAATTGTATAACTGGATCTTCTGGTGGAGGCGCAAAAAGGTTTAATTCTTCACCAGTTTCCGGATGTTTTATTTTCATCGAATATGCGTGAAGACTTATTCCTCCACCCTTATTGGAGCGTTTTGCTCCATATTTAAGATCTCCCCGTATATGGCATCCTATTTCCGAAAGTTGAGCACGAATCTGATGTTTTCTTCCTGTTTTTAGTAATATTTCAAGAATTACAAAATTATCAGTTCGGCAAATTCTGTTGTAGTAAAGCACAGCCTTTTTTGTGTTCTTACCTGAAGCTTTTTTTACATATGTTTTGTTTATTCCCTTACCGGAAAATAAAAGAAAGTTTTCAAGTTTTCCAGATTCTTCTTCAGGTTCATTGTCTACGGCACAGACGTAACGTTTTTCAGCCGTGGTTCCAAGCTGAGCAGAAAGGTTATCTGCAGCTTTTTGGGTTCTTGCAAAAAGAATTATTCCACTAACAGGAGCATCAAGCCTGTTGACGGGATACAGCTGCCCGTATTCCTTGCTTAAGTTTTCTATAATTGAGTTTTTCCCATCTTTGCCTTTTGCGGAAAAAACTCCAGGCTTTTTATTTGCCGCAATAAAATATTCATCAGCGAAAATTATCATTGTAAGAGTGTTATGTTAAACGCTGTAATAGTCAATTAGGTATTT
>JAQQAK010000150.1 GCA_028527945.1 Spirochaetaceae bacterium | reverse complement strand
ACCCAGAAAAGATCTTCTTCTGTAAATAAATACTTTTTTAGTGTGTCAGAATTTTTATCTATGCCTGATAAAGTTTGTTTCAGGCTTCGGTGTAAGGTCCATTTGCTTGTATCTGAATGTGTTGCCAGTTCTTTGCTAATGTCCATAAGAGATTGTTTTAATTTCTCAGGATTGATGGGCTTTAGCAGATATTGTCTGACTCCAAATGATATGGCTTTCTGAGCCAATTCGAATTCACCATATCCTGATAAAATAATAAACTGAATAGGTATTCCTTCTTTTCTGACAGTTTCAATTAATTCCAGACCGCTCATTCCTGGCATTCTGATATCTACAATTGCTATATCAGGGGGATTGTTATTAAAAATATCAAGAGCATCAAAGGCGTCTTCGCAGCTTCCCTGAAGATTCAGGTTCAAGGCTTCCCAGTCAATGGATTTTGAAATACCATCTCTGATAATACGTTCATCATCAATAACCAGAACATTATATTTCTTCATCACTAACCCCTTTTGCTTCAAACGGTACATTTATAACGACTTTTGTTCCTTCACCTATAACAGAAAAAATCTGGAGTTGAGACTGTTCTCCATAGAAGATATTGAGACGATTTTTTATATTTCCCAGTCCTAGACTTTCTTTATATTCGTCGGATAAAACGTTTTTTAGGCGTTCTGAAGATATTCCAGGGCCGTTGTCTGAAATTGTAATTTGTATTGAGTCTTTAACTAATATAATTTCAATGCTAACCATAAGGATTGTTTTAGGAATATCTAGGCTGTATTTTATTGAATTTTCAACAATAGGCTGTAATATCATACTTGGTACTGTCAGTTTATCCATATTGCCAGTTATGTTTATGTCAAAATTTAAACGCTCCTGAAAACGAATTTTCTGGATGCTCAGATATTGTTTTAGCAATTCAACTTCATCTGCCAATGGAATAATATTATCAGCCTCAACTGATGCTCTTAACAACATAGCCAATGATTGTACTATAGCTGAAATCTGTTCAGTTCCTTTTTCCATTGCCATCCATGAGACCGTATCCAATGTGTTATAAATGAAATGTGGATTTATCTGCGCAATAAGGTTTTTAAGCTGGGTTTCTTTTAAAAGGAGCTGTTTCCGGTAATTTTCATGAATAAGGATATCAATTTTTTTAAGAAGACGGTCAAAATTATCATAGAGAATTGCTATTTCATCATCCTGACGCTCATACTTGGGCAGGATTGTATTGCGTTCAGAAAAATCAGTTTTTTGTAATTCTTCCATTTTATCCGCGAGAAGGATAATAGGCCTGGTTATTCTTTGAGCCCAGTATCTTCCCCAACTTGCAAGGCCTATTAAGCCTAATAATAAACCAAGAAAGGAAATATATATTAGATTGTTTCTTAGTTTTGCAATATTTGAAAAAGGAAGAAGAATAAAAACTTTCCAGTCTGTATTCTCAATATTAGCGCTTTGAAGATAAAAATATTGACCGTTTATCTGGCGTACTCCTGATTTTTTTTCTCCTAGATTTTCGATCCACTCAGAATCAAGCTTTTTATCATAATTATATGCAATATTATTACCCTGAAGAAGAAATAAGCGAATATTCTGGATCCCAAATTTACGGAAGTAAATATCAAAAAGTTTTTCAAAATTAATAACAATATACAGAGAAGCAATATGACCTTGCTCCAGATTTTTTATTCGGCGAATTTCTCGGGATACTATAAAACGTTCTGGATCTCCTGGATAAATAGTGACAATTAATTTCCCTTTTTCATCTCTCAGCTTTGTTTCTCTTGATTCAAAGAAAGTCTCAGTAAATATATTCTGAACTTTTCCTATAGAATAAGACTCCTCATTTTCGAATCCAATATAAAATGTTTCGATATATGGCTTGAAAATCTGATACGAGCCAAATAATGTTGCAACATTCTGTAGTTGAAGCTGAATATCTTTGGGATCAGTTAATGAGCTATTATATTTTTGAATTTGTGAGTCTGATAATATATCTGTTGAAATATCATCAATCTCGTTAATGGCGAATTGTATCACCTTGGATATAATTCTGATGTTATCACCAGCAAGGGTACTGATAGCTCTTTCATTAATCAAATACTGGATCTGAATAAATGTAAGAGCTAATAGTACAATTATAATCAGAGAAAAAACCAAAGATGATACAGACTGAGTAGTTATCCTGCTTCTCATATTCTGATTATACCATACGATTTACCCTTTTAAGCCCTGAGTACTGATTCCTTCTACTATATATTTTTGAAACATCAGAAAAACAATTATAACAGGAAGCAGAGAAACCAACGCCATGGCAAACATAGCTCCCCAATTACTGCCTGCGGCCGGATCGTTAAAGAGCCTTAGCGCGAGAGACACGGTATAATTAAGCGGCTTATTCAAATAGAGCAGGGGATTAATAAAATCATCCCATGACCAGTAAAAGGCAAAAATTGTACAGGTTATAAGCGCGGGCCTTGTTAACGGCAGGATTATTTTGATAAATACTCCTATTTTTGAACAGCCATCAATGTAAGCCGCTTCATCAAGTTCTCTTGGAACAGTTTTTATAAATTGCACCAATAGAAACACAAAAAAAGGTTGGTAGGCCAAAAACGCAGGAACAACGATGGGCAGAATGGTATTAATCCATTTTAAATGGAAAAAGATAATATACCTCTGTACCATGAGAAGCTGTACCGGTAGCATCAAGGTCACCATGAGAATGGCAAACCAAATTTTTCTTCCCTTAAATTCAATTCTTGCAAATCCGTTTGCAACCCAGGCAGATGAAAGAACAGTTCCAATTGTTACCAGAATACTTAGAACCGCTGAGTTTTTTATGAATTGTCCAAACGGAATTCCTCCAAAACCGGCCCATCCATCAGCGTAATTTTTCCAATAGAATGTGGAAGGAATCAGATTGAAACTTCCCTGAAAAAAATCCGCCTTGCTTTTAAAGCTTCCGAATAGCATCCATATTAATGGATATATCATTATTAGTGCCAGAAGAATTAATACTATCTGAACAGGAATATTTTTAAGCCATTTTCTATTTGCTTTCATAATAAACCCACCTTTTGGAATTAGCAAAGAAGAATCCAATAACAGCTGACAGGATTAATAAAAGAATCCATGTTATTGCGGATGATGAGCCCATCTGAAAATATTCAAATCCCCGTTTGAAGGCGTATAGAACAAGATACAGAGTTTTGTCTACCGGGCCTCCTTCGGTAATAATATAGGCTTGTGAGAAGATCATGAAACTATTAATAATTGTGAGAATCAGATTGAAAAAGAAGACACTGCTAAGCTGAGGAAATGTTATTTTAAAAAAAGTTGTAACAGGTCCGGCTCCGTCAATCTTGCTGACTTCATAATAAACTTTTGGAATGTTTTTTAATCCGGCCAGAAAAATAAGCATTGTTGAGCCAAACTGCCACGCTAACAATATTATTATAGTTAGTGATGCTGTATTTGGAGATCCTACAATGGACTTTTCAAATCCTGGATTAAAAAGACGTATAAAAGAGGCTATAGGGCCGTAACTGCTGAATAATTGTCTCCACATAACAGCAATGGCAACACTTCCTCCAAAAAGTGAGGGAAGATAAAAAAGAGTTTTATATAATGAGTGTCCTTTCGGATCTCTAAAAAGCAGTAAAGCAATTCCTAAAGAAACTGCCAACCGTAGTGGCACTACCACAATAACAAAAATAAATGTTACCCATAGAGATGTGTGAAATCTTTCATCATTTATGATGAGATTTTTGTAATTTTCAAATCCGACAAATACTGGTGATGATAGTAAATCGTATTGGGTAAACGAAAAATAAAAAGATAAAATCATAGGAACAAGGGTGATAAAGAAAAAACCAATCAACCATGGCGCAATAAAAAGATACCCCATCCTGTTGTCTGTTCCCGAAATAGCAACTTTGCGCATTTTATGTTCTCCTAATATGTCTCAGAAACCACCCCGATTTTATACCGGGATGGTATAGTAAAAAGCATTTTGAAGAATTGACAGCAGTATCTGCATTGCCATTTCTTCTGTATCTTACTTGAGCATTCCTTCTGCTTTTGTAAGGAATTGATCAGCTGCTTCTTCCGGAGCGAGCATATTAAGGCATACTTTTTCAACAAGAGAACTGAACAATTCTGAAATTTCCGGCTCCTGAACAGGTTTGTTAGGAGGAAGTGGTCCAAACATATCATTGACCTGAGCTATATAATCTACAATTTCGATAGACTGCTGATCCAATCCTGGGGCAATAGCTTCTCTGACAGCTGAATTACATGGAACACCACGATTTGTTGTCCCTATTTTGTTTGGTTCCGGATCGTTAATCCAGAAATTCATAAATTTAACAGCTTCTTCAGGATTCACTGCGTCAGTTGTAAGAGAGAAATACATTGCAGGTTTATTATACATACCTGAACGATCTCCATTAGGACGTGGAATTAAAACCAAATCTTTTCCTGCTGCACTTTCAATTGCTGAAAGTTGAGATGCCCACATGTCTGAGAACATTGCGGCTTTTCCAATAACCATTAATGAATTTTCAAGTTCCTGATGTTGTCTCAGTATTCCCGGCTCTGGTATGATTTTCTTTTCTGTAAGACGCTTTTTCATTTCCAGATAATTAACCAGAGTTTCTCTGCTGAACCCTAAACTTCCTTCTGCAGAAAAATATTCTTCTCCATAAGAACGTACATAATATTCGAATTCATAAGCCAGGTTATTTATCTGGAATGAGTCCAGATAGTATCCATTTGCGGCAAGAACTTCGCCCATTTTTTCGTAGTCTTCCCATGTATAGCCGGGTTTTGGCAGTTCAAGGCCAACTTCTTCAAGAATCTGAGGATTTATAATTGCGGCCTGGGGAGATGCTCCCAAAGGTACTCCGTAAAGTTTGCCATCAATTGTAGCATTTTCCAAAGGTCCTTTATCTATCTGGCTTAAATCAAGTAAACCTGATTCAACATAGGGGGTAAGATCTACAATCTGACCTTTTCCAGCATACAATCCCATATAACCGTAAAGATCCATCTGTATGATGTCTGCAAGATTTCCAGCAGCGGCCTGAATAGACAATTTATCCCAGTACCCACCCCAACCGGAGAACTCAGGTTCGATTACTAATCCCGGATTTTGGGATGTGTAAAGGTCAAAGATTTCATTTGTGATTTTGGTTCTCTCTTCGTTTGTCCACCACGCAATTCTTAGAACCTTTTCTTCTTTTGTTTCCTGACTGTCTGATTCTGCTGAACCATTGGCAAACAGAGGAAGGGTAAGAAATGCTATAAGCAAAATAAATAGCACACTTCTTTTTTTCATCAATTTCTCCTTAATTAATTGAATTTTTAGTTTGATAGAGTGATTCAAATTTTTAGTAGTAATTCCATCAACCTTCAATAAATATTAAAAACCCGATTTTAAGAATTGGCCATGTACAGAGTCCTAAGTTTTTGTGTAAAAATCAGAGGTTGTATGTTGATTATAGAGTAGTATCTCTAAGTAATGATAAATCTATGGTCTTTTTTTCAGAATTTTTACGTTTCCAGATTTTTTCAGCAAGTAATTTATTAGAAACTGTCGCTTGAGGAATAATCGATATGGCAGTGTCATTCAGCCCAAGAGCATCGGTGAGCCAGTCGGAATTAACAATCAAATCTTCTCCGATAATGCGGATATAAGAAATGGCTGTCTCTATATAACGAATTGTTTCTCTTGTTCCTGTAAGCCAGTCCCCCCTATAAAAGTTTTTCCATATTCCCGTCTCTCCTTCGAGAAGACAATTTAAGGCTTCCAGCATACATTCTCTGCTCTTGTAGAAAAGTCCAAAGGCATTTTTATATTCTCTATTGACGCAGGCCAATATTGCTTTAACTCCAAAAACAAAACCATTGCAGCTTGATTTCATATAACTAATATGCATTCCAAGGTTTTCTCTAAAGAATGTTACATTATCTTTGTTTAGAAGCTTTTCGACCTTTTTACCTTCGTTATAGAGTTTTTCCCATTTAGGCAGACTGCCTTCTGCTCGTGATAGCAGCCACTGAAAACACTCTTCATTGTTTTCAAAATGTTCCGGAATATATGAAAACCAATGTCTGACATCTTCTTCTCTAAGCAGCGACCTTATCATTCTGCGAAGCCCGTGATGGTAGACCTGTTCGCCGGCCCTGCAGTCAGCATATTTGTCGTTAAACGAAAACGGAGCGGTAAAATAACTCATTAATAATTTTTCGCACTCGACTTCTGCTTCAGGAAAATAGGTTTTTACCCATTTATTAATGCCGTCTTTTACTCTTTTTGCAAAATCAAATTTTTTATCTCCATCCCAAAGATTTCGCAGCAGCGAAATATGGAACAAATGCGGCCTGATATTACTGACATTGCAGATAAAAAAGCTAAAATCGTTTGCTTCAGTAAAAGGCTTCAAATTATCAATTATAATATCAGGAGCAACAAGCGGAACCAGTTTGTTTGATATCTCCAGATCATGAAAGCTTACGTGATAATATACACCAAGCTGTTTCTCTTTATCCTTTTTAAGAGGAAGAGAAGGTACTCCCGGTTCAGGTTTGCATAAGTTTCTGCGAACCCTCATTGCTCCAAATCCGTTATCACAAAATACATGAATAATATCTTCAGGTAAATTCAAGTACCCATCGCGGTATAATTCTCCGCTTTCGCTGTACAAATAATGAAGAAAAAACTGAGAACCTTCTGTCATTTCCAGAACAATCTTCTTTTGAAGATCTATCATTTTTTCGATAAGCGCTGCCTTTTTTTCAGGTGTATTGTATCTTTTGTCATCTTCAAAAAAAGGACGGTCACCCTGTCCGCGGAATCCAAGGGTCCAGATTGTTTTGCGTTGCCTGGAGGCCTTTACCGCGTCTTTGTATAATTTTTCAAATTTGTTTATTTCTTCAGGAAGTCTGGCTTCTGTATCTGGATATATATCATGAAACATAGGCGCTCCCAGAGGTTCCGCGTGATGCTGGGCTATCCATAAGCCGTATTCTGACGCCAGATCAAGATGCGGATCGTTTGGCGAGACTCCTGTCCCAGGAATAACCATATTATAACCGGCTCTCAGAATCGTTTCAAAAATTTGTTCCCACAATCGATTTGTAATAGAAATACTATCGTCCCAGGCTGTTAAACAATCCTCATCATTAATAAACCAGCCCCGGAATTTGGGTTGGGCAGGTGAGGAAGAATAAGAGATGGATGGGATAATAATTTCATCAATAGTCTTGTAACTCTTGCCTGTCCAGAATTGAAAGGGATCCACCCCAAGTAGATTTTCTGTAACATAATAGATTCCAAATACAAGCCCCAAATCATCAGAAGCTTTGACAAGCAGACTATTCTCGTTTTCAAGCGTTTCTATCTTGAATGTTTCAGGCTCAAAACCATTCTCCATTACAATCCGGATCTGATTTTTTTGATACTCTTCTGTTAAAGTTGGTGAGTTCCCTATAATACCTTTTATATCTTTTTGAAGAGCTGCTATTGCTTTTGTTACAGCATAAGAATCTTTTCCTTTATAAATTGAAGAACTGGATGAAACGACTATCATGTTATTACTCCCCCTGATTATTTTATCACTGCTGGAAATAAATGTTATGTCAAGTTTTTAATATAAAACTCTCTGATTATTGCACATATATGTACGAATATCTGTATTGCGGGGAGAAGAATAAAATAGGGTATAAAAAATCCTGACACAGGAGAGCTATTCATTTTGTGCTCTCCTTGTACAGGATTTCTCCCTCTTTAGTAAATAACTTGTTATTAACTTTAGGGTAGGGGGGCATTGCTTTTTTAGACGATGTTTTAGATTAAGTTAGATCAGGAATTTTCCCATTTTTCCATTGGTAATTGAAAAAAGAGTCTACCATATCTTTTGTTAGCTTTTCATAGCTGTCTGGATTCCACTTCGGGTTACGATCTTTATCAACCAAAACAGATCTTGTCCCTTCATAAAAATCTTCAGATGACATAAAGCTCAAACTCAGGTTCATTTCCATCTTAAAGCATTCTTCCAGAGACATTTCTTTTCCACGGATGAGTTGTTCAAGGGTTACCTTCTGTGAGACTGGAGACTTTGACATAATGATTTTAAGTGTTTTTTCTGCCCATTCATTTCCGTCTTCTGAATATTGTTTTAGTGTAGCAGTAATTTCTTCCATAGATGAGTGTCCAAAGGCTTCATTAATAAGCTTTTCATTTTCAAGAAGGGTTGTGCTTTTTTCCGGTTTAATACTGACCTCTTCTATAATAGAGTCTATTTTTGATTTTAGGTTATCTCCAGTAGTCCATGAGGCTGTGGAAATCTTCTTTTTTAGGCTGTCCCATGATGAGCTGTTAATGTAGTAATCGGCTTCGCCTATATATAGTGCGTCTTCTCCACTGATAATTTCTGAACTTAACGCAAGGTAACGCCCTATATTGCTTCTCATTTTTGAGAGAAAGTAGCTTCCGCCTACATCCGGATAAAAACCAATGTTCATTTCAGGCATTGCCCATTTTGTTTTTTCATTTACAATACGATGACTTCCTGTGGTAGTTATACCAATACCTCCACCCATAACATAACCGTTCATGTATATTATTACTGGTTTTGTATAATTGTGCATAAGCATATTCATTCGATATTCTTCCGCAAAAAATGTTTCAGCGTATTCTTCAACTCCATTATCTCTCAGATCGTAGAGGGCTCTCATATCTCCGCCTGCACAGAATGCTTTTTCTCCCTCTCCCTCAATTAAAACAAGTGTGATGTTTTTATCATCTTTCCAATCTGAAAGGACTTTATATAGAATTTTGATCATATTTTCAGAAAGCGCGTTAAGTGCTTTTGGCCTGTTCAATTTTATAGTTCCAACACCATTTTCAATCTTGTAAATTATTTCGTCCCGCTTTTCCATAAGTTAAACTCCTGTAGTATAGCCTCTTTCATAGAGACGACTTTATTATAGTTATTTTTAGATCAAGATTAAAGTAAGCATAGAGTCTCTCTATAATGTCTTGATGGCTCTTCTCTTTCTACTTTAGTTTGCTGTATTATAATTTATAACCGCTTGATAAAGGGAAGAGCCATGTCAGAAACATTAAAGACTACTTGTACAATTGAAACCAAATGCGGAATGATTCGCGGTGAAGAAACTTCATCATGCAGGGTATTTCGCGGAATACGCTATGCTTCAGCTGAACGCTGGAATTATCCAACACCTGTTACCAGCTGGGATGGAGTTTATGATGCCTCGAAGTTTGGAGCGTGCTGTTATCAGCATAGAGCCTTTGATGATGATTCTGTAATTAACCCATTTTATCATAAGGAATTCCGCATTGGTGATTTTAACTGTGTGCTGCTTTAGAAGAATGTAGGGCAAAGAAAGTTTTGGTTTAAAAGAACGTGGTAATAGATTTATGATTGGTTGTCTACTTGTGTAGGGCATAATATTTTCTTCTATTCTTGAGTTGACAAGTAGATATTTGTAAAGAATAGGTAAAAAATTGTAAAATAAGATCTTGTAATTTGTAAAGTGATGTAGTAACCTTTTTTTGGTTTTATTTTTTAGAATCATTTAATCATTTATTTATGAATACAAATACATATTTTCTCTTTATCTTATGTGGCTGCTCAGAAAGTAATGTGATTAATTTCTTTTTATTATTTTTATTCTCCAAATTGAAAGTTGAT
>JAQQAK010000149.1 GCA_028527945.1 Spirochaetaceae bacterium | reverse complement strand
TTGTCTTGTGAGCCTGAAACGCTTACTGATTATCAGGCTTATATGAAGGCCTCTCCATCCAGATCTCTTTTAGTTTTAAATGGCAGCGCTGAAAGTATTAGCGCTATAGATTCTGAAACAGGAACAGTCTATAACAATATTCAAACTGTAGGTCATAGCGGAACAAATAACGCAATTCCTTCAGATATCCTTATACAGGATGATACTATCTATGTTGTTCTTTCTGGTCAAAATAGTATTGAAAGCTATAACGCGGAAAGTCTGGATTATGTAGATGACGGAAGGCACTATTTTGAGAATGGATATAATCCAATGTGTTTCATTCCTGTAGATGGAACAAGCTGGATTTTTTGTGCCGGCTTTGAGACAGATGAACTTCAGGCTGTGAATCTCTCAGAACCTGAAACAGATTACTCTTTTTTATCTTGTTTTGAAGATGTAAGTATCTCAAGTGACGCAAATGATGAAACTCAGGTTTCTTCAACATTGAAAAATGCTGTAGGAGATAATCATTCACGTTGTGCAACAGGCGGTGCTGTTCTATCTGATGGAAGTTCTTCGAGGCTGTATGTTTCTAATGTTCGTTATGACGCATCTATACTTATGACAGAGTCAGATGGAAGTTTGGCAGAATATCCGGCTGATTCAGGCAGATATGTTCAGGCTCCCGGTTATTTCCGTGAGGCAACAATAAGTATTTTTAGTTTTAACGCAGATGCAATGGCTGATGGGGCTTCTGATTCAGATTTATCTTTTTCTCTTGTTAAAGAAATTGATCTTGAATCACTTTTCTACGCGGCGGCAGGCTCATCTTTTGGTACTGGAAGTTATTTTCCCGGAAACGGACTTAACCCTCAGTCTGTTTTTATTCTTGGAGATAGGCTTAATGTGATCTGTACCGGGACAAACGGTGGAAGCGCAAAGTATTATTCAGATTCTGAATATATCCCTGATGGTTATAGCAGTGGAGATGAGAAGCCTGGGACAAATTCTGATGATGGTGTAATAATTGTTTTGGATATATCAGATCCTGATTCTCCTTCAGTCCTTACATGGCTTAATATCGGAGGCTCTCCATCGGGCTTTAGAAATGCTATAGATGACTCTCGGGGTGTTGTATATCTTGCTGGTGTTGGAGGAATTCAGTCTTATAGTTATGGCTCAGAATCATCAGATTATTCAGTCCTTCATTCATCATCAGATTTTATTCTGGAAGCGGACAATTCTGAAAGTGACTATTATTCAGGTTTATATTACGATTCTGATGATAATCTTCTATATATTAGTTTTTATTCTGGAGATTCTGTAAAGACTATTTCTGTTGCTGGTGACAGCTCTCCATATAATTATTCTGAGAGTAGTAGTTATTCTGTTGGAGATGGACCTGGCGCTTTAGGTTTTTTAGAGAAATAAGATTATTGCGCAAGTCGTTGTGAGCCTTCTACTGTGAGCAGATCGTTTCTGGAAAATGTTGCTCTTTCTAAAAAGCCTGACGCGTATAGCCGTGCTCTGTTTCTGCCTCCATTTTTAGCCTCATAAAGAGCTTTGTCCGCATCTTCGAGTAATTTAACGGCTGTCGCGTCAGGCGCAAGACTCGAATCAATAATTCTTGCTCCAATACTGACTGTAATTTTTAGTTTTTGAGATTCAAAATTTATTATCATTTTTTCTGTCGCAGTTCTGATTCTTTCTGCTACAGCGATTAGTGGATCAGGACTGCAGTCTACTATCAATATTGAAAATTCTTCTCCGCCGAATCTTGCAACACAGTCTTCTTCTCTTGTACATTTTTTTAATTCTTTTGAAAGTTTTAAAAGAGCCTCATCTCCGGCAACATGACCATAGGTGTCGTTAAATTTTTTAAAGTGATCTACATCAATAATCATAACCCCAGAGTGAGGCCCACGCCGTCTTGTATGTGCAATCTCCTGGTTAACACGGCTTATGAAGTAATAATAATTAAAGAGTCCTGTTTTTGGATCTGTAATTGAGCTTTCATGGTGCAGACTGTTTTGGATGCTGACTGAAAGGAATCTAATCATTTTTTCCATATACATCTTTTCAAGTTTGTTGTAATTATCAGAAGTAAACTTTTTACCAAGTACTACTATTCCGTAAACACCACCTATTCCATGCATTGGATAGATTAAATCTGGTTGAAATTTTCTAAAGTCTTGGCAAAATATACTACAGCCCATTTCTTTTTCGATGTCTGTAAAAGATACAGCACCTTTTTTCTCTGCCAGATGTTCTTTTAGAATTAAATAATATTTTTCCGGCATCGTTTCATCAATTTCTTTCAGGTTACAGTATGTATATTGTCTTAGATGATTTCCTCGCGGCGGTTCAATTATAAAAGTTAAATATTGCGGTATGAAGTGATCAAGGATTCTCGAAATCATAAATTCTCTCATCCCGTCAACTGTTGAATGTCCTATAAGAGCTGAGGCGTCTGCTACTATTTTTTCTAATTCTATATTTTCTTTCTTTAGGGATGAAAGATTATCTAAAGCCCCCATTTGTTGCATTTGATTAAATTGTTCTAAAATATTTGTTTCAGTCATATTCTGATATCCCGCAAATCGAAAATACTAAATAATCTGATACAGTTTTTCTATATCAGGTATCTTTTATAATTATTGTATATTGAATTTTGTATTGCCAGTTTTTGGATAAAAAATTTTATAAATTTGCTTTTTATTAATGATAGGGGTTAGAATCAATAATAATCAATGTTTTATAAAATCTTGACCAGGAGATTGAGATATGGGAAATAAATCCAAGTTGAAGAAAAAAGTTTATCTAAAAGAATTAAAAAGATTAACGACTGAGCTTGTAAAACAACAGCAATGGATAAAAAATAAAGGTAAAAAAGTTGTTGTTTTATTTGAAGGACGAGATGCGGCAGGGAAGGGTGGTGTTATAAAGGTTCTTACTGCTGGACTTAATCCTCGTGGTGCAAGAATTGTTGCATTACCTGTTCCTACTGAAAAAGAAAAAACACAATGGTATTTTCAGCGTTATGTTGAACATCTTCCTTCTGCTGGTGAAATGGTCTTTTTTGACAGATCCTGGTACAACAGAGCCGGTGTTGAGCGTGTTATGGGGTTTTGCACAGATGAACAATATAACGAGTTTAAGCGTTCTTTGCCTGAGTTTGAGCGTATGCTTATTAGAAGCGGTATTATTCTTGTTAAGTACTGGTTTTCAGTTAGTGATGAAGAACAGGAGAAAAGATTTGAGGACAGGCTTAAAAATCCGGCCAAGAGGTGGAAGTTGAGTCCTATGGATATGACTGCCCGTTCAAAATGGGTTGAATACTCCAAGGCAAAGGATGCCATGTTTGAGTTTTCTGATTTGCCTGATTCTCCATGGAATGTTGTTGATGCTGATGACAAATATTGTGCCAGACTTAATACCATAAATCATTTTTTAAAACAGATTCCTTATAAAGATTTAACACCAGAACCTATTGAACTTCCTGAAAGGCAAAAGCCAAAAGGATATGAGAGGCCGCCGCTTGACAGCCAAAAATGGATAAAAAGAATCTATCCTGAGAAGTTAACAAAGAAATAGGCATCTGTCTAAAACAGAAAGATGCCCATTCTAATTGGTATAGGATGTTTTAGCAGCCTTTCCAGACAGGTTTTCTTTTTTCGACAAAAGCCTTTTTGCCTTCAACTGCGTCAGGATGACTAAAAATTAAGCCGAATTTATTGGTCTCGAATTTAAGCATTGTTTCAAGATCATTGTCTACGCAAGTGTTAAGCATATCTTTTGCTTCTTTTACAGAATTGGGACTAGTCTTAGTCATTTCTTCTGCAAGTTTTGTAACCTCTGACATTAGCTCTTCTGCAGGACATATTTTGTTAATAATCCCAAGTCTTAGAGCCTCTTCAGCTTTTATCATACGTCCTGTGTATATCAGCTCTTTTGCCGCAGCCTTGCCTATTCTATCAACAAGCCTCTTGTTTCCGCAGAATCCGGGGATAATACCAAGTGTTGCTTCTGGAAAACCTAATTTGGCCTTTTCTGATGCATAGGCAAAATCACATGCCAGACAAACCTCAAGACCTCCGCCAAGAGCAAAACCATTAATGGCCGCAATTACCGGAATATTTAGATTTTCTATTTTGTGCATTATACTGTTACCGTTTTTAGAAAAATCGCAGGCTTCTATTGGTGTCAGATTTTCCATTTCTTTTATATCTGCTCCGGCAATAAAAGCTTTGCCTTCGCCTGTTAGTATAAGACATCTTATTCCGGGATCTTCAGATGCCATCTTTTCTATTTCTGTTAATGCTTCTGATATTTCATTAAGTACCGCGGTGCTTAAAGCATTCATGCTTGCGGTATTTGTAAAGGTAAGAAGTACTGAGTTTGCTTCTTTTTCAAATTTAAGATATTTATATTCCACAACAAGCTCCAGTTTATTTTGTGTAATCGTAAAAGCCTTTGCCGGTTTTTCTTCCAAGATAACCTGCAGAAACCATTCTTCTTAAAAGTGGTGCTGGTCTGTACTTAGGATCTCCAAAATCGTCATAAAGTACTTCCATTATTTTCAGGCAGACATCAAGTCCTACAAGATCACCTAAGGCAAGAGGTCCTATTGGATGGTTTGCTCCAAGTTTCATTATCTCATCAATTTCAGCAGGACTGGCAAGTCCGTCGGCAAGACATCCTATTCCTTCGTTTATTACAGGAATAAGTATTCTATTTAAAACAAAGCCGGGAGAATCTTTTACAAGAACGCCTGTTTTTCCGATTTGCTCTGATAATTCCATAACTGCTTTTGAAGTTTCTTCACTGGTTTGAAGAGCCGATATAACCTCTATAAGCTTCATAACAGGTGCGGGATTCATAAAATGCATTCCTATAAAGCGTTCAGGTGTATCAACCGCTTCTGCAAGTTCTGTAATAGAAATAGTTGAAGTGTTACTGGCTATAATACAGTCTTTTGATACTATTTCTGAAATAGCCTTGAAAGATTTCTTTTTCAGATTACGATCTTCCAATATCGCTTCAACAACAAGATCACAGTCTTTGAAATCTTTAAGCTCTGATGATGTTTTTATATTACCCAGGATACTCTCTTTTTTATCAGCAGTAATCTTTTCTTTTGTTACAAGTTTTTCAAGATTTTTAGTTATTGTAGCGAGCGCTCTATCAAGTTCTCCGTCTACTACAGACACGAGAGTAGTTTTTAAGCCAGCTGCTGCAAATACTTGAACTATGCCGGCACCCATTGTTCCGCCGCCATAAACTCCAACATTGTTAATTTTCATAAATTTCTCCTTTAATAAAAAGTTTTAATGATATCGGTAAAAATTTATCTTCATCGGTATGCCGTAATATATTAAACCCATTAATGGGATAAATCAATATCGATAATACAATATTAAATAAAAAGATATCTAAATTTATTTGAAAAAGAAAATTATTTAACAACATTTGTTTTCAAGCTTGTTTTCATATTGACAAAATTAAAAATGTATAAATAAAGTTATATTGATAAATTACTATCTAAAAAATACTGGAACCACACAATAGATTCCGGCGAATATATGGAGGACAAAAATGACCTTTCAGTTAACCAAAGAACAGGAACTCCTGCGAACAATGGTACGGAAATTTGCAGAAACAGAGGTTGAGCCAATCGCTGCGGAAATAGATCAGACTGGTGAATTTCCAAAAGAAAACGTTGAAAAAATGAAAAAGTTAGGCTTGTTAAGCATTCCTTTTCCAACAGAATGGCATGGTGCCGGAGGTGATAATGTCTCCTACGCTATAGCGGTAGAAGAATTGTCACGTGTTTGCGGCACAACAGGAGTAATTTGCTCCGCGCATACATCATTATGCGCATGGCCGATATATCACTTTGGAACAGATGAACAGAAAAAGAAATATCTGGTTCCGCTTTTGAATGGTGAAAAGCTTGGCGCTTTTGGTTTAACAGAACCTAATGCCGGAACAGATGCCGCTGGACAGCAGACAAAGGCTGTTAAAGACGGAGATTCTTGGATTTTAAATGGTTCCAAAATCTTTATCACAAACGGTGGAATGGCTGATACATTTGTTGTAATGGCTATGACTGATAAAAGTAAGGGAACCCGTGGAATAAGCGCGTTCATAGTTGAGTCATCTTATGAAGGTTTTTCAATAGGCAAGAAAGAAGACAAGATGGGAATAAGGGCCTCTGCAACAACAGAGTTGATTTTTGAAAATTGCCGTATCCCAGCTGAAAATCTGCTTGGTGTTGAAGGTAAAGGCTTTAAGGTTGCAATGACCACACTTGACGGTGGCCGAATAGGAATAGCAGCTCAGGCTCTTGGAATTGCTCAGGGCGCTTTAGATAAAACTGTTGCTTACCTTGATCAGAGAAAACAGTTTGGAATGAAACTTAAAAAAATGCAGGCTCTTCAGTTTGAGATAGCAGACATGAAAACCCGAGTTGAGGCTGCAAGGCTTTTGGTTTACAGCGCCGCTTGGAAAAAAGAAACCGGTCAGCCTTATAGTGTAGATGCTGCAATGGCTAAATTATTCGCCTCTGAGACTGCTATGCATGTGACAACCAAGGCGGTTCAGCTGCATGGCGGTTACGGTTATACAAAGGATTATCCTGTAGAGCGTATGATGAGAGATGCCAAAATTACCGAGATTTATGAAGGAACATCTGAGGTTCAGAAGATGGTTATAGCTGGCTCAGTGTTAAGGTAATAGGAGAGATTATGAAAATTATAGTATGTGTAAAACAAGTTCCTGACACAAATGAAGTAAAGATAGATCCAAAGACAGGAACTCTGATAAGGGAAGGTGTTCCCAGTATAATGAATAATGATGACGCGAATGCTCTTGAGGCCGCGCTAAAAATAAAGGACGCTGAGCCTTCAACTCATATCACAATGGTAACAATGGGGCCTCCACAGGCTGATGTAATGCTTAGAGAAGGTCTTGCAATGGGGGCTGATGAGGCTGTTCTTGTAAGCGACAGACTTGTAGCAGGTTCTGATACATGGGCTACATCAAACTGTATATCAGCCGCAATAAAAAAGATTGGAGATTATGATCTTATTCTTGCCGGTAGACAGGCCATAGATGGTGATACTGCTCAGGTAGGTCCTCAAATTGCTGAAAAATTAGGTCTTCCACAGGTAACATATGTTGAAGATCTTGAAATTGAAGGCGATAAACTGACTGTTAAGCGGGCTCTTGAAGATGGTTATGAGATGATAGAAGTAAAACTGCCCTGTCTTTTAACCGCAATAAAAGAACTTAACGAACCAAGATATATGAGTGTACCTGGAATATTTTCAGCTTACAAAAAAGATATAACTGTATGGGGCGCTGCAGATCTTGAACTTTCAGCAGATATAGTTGGACTTGATGCATCACCTACAAATGTATACAGATCTTTTACTCCAGAACCAAAGGGGAAGGGGAAGATGATTGATGGTGATACCCCGGCAGAGCTAGTGTCTGGGCTTCTTTCAGAGCTTAAGGCAAAGCATTTGGTTTAATAAATTAGGAGAAAATTATGGCTGTAATAGTTTTAAAAGATAAATGTAGGGGCTGTAAAAAATGTATTAAAGTATGCCCTTTTGAAGCGATAGATATGCAGGGCAAGGTTGCTGTAATAAACGAAAAATGTACTGCTTGTGGGCAGTGTATTGAAGCATGCCCATTTGATGCTATAGAGAATACATCAACAGGAAAAGAAGCCGCAGACTTGTCAGCTTACAAAGATGTTTGGGTTTTTGCTGAGCATAGAGATGGAAAGTTGATGGGTGTAACCCTTGAGCTTTTAGGAGAAGGAAGCCGGCTAGCAAAAGAGCTTGGTGTCTCTGTCTGCGCGGTAGTTCCGGGAATAGACGTGGCTGTTATGCAGGATGAACTTTTTGCATATGGAGCAGAAAAAATTATTGCTATTGAAGATCCTCTTCTTGAACCATTTACAACAGATGCCTACACAAAGGTCATTTCTGACGCTGTTAATGAATTTAAACCTGAGATAGTGCTCTTTGGCGCTACACATATTGGCCGGGATCTTGCTCCAAGAATTGCAGCAAGGCTTAATACTGGTCTTACTGCGGACTGTACAAAGCTTGAGATTGATATAGAAAATAGAAGACTTCTTCAAACAAGGCCTGCATTTGGCGGAAACCTGATGGCAACTATTGTATGTCCAAAAACAAGACCTCAAATGTCAACAGTACGTCCGGGTGTAATGGATAAGCTTGAAAAAGATCCAGGTAGAAAAGGTGAGGTAGTTAAGTATAAAACTAATCTTGTCGCGGCTGATGTTAGAACAAAGGTTCTGGAAGTAGTAAAATCTGCTAAAGAACACGCGTCATTACTTGATGCTGATATTATTTGTTCCGGCGGTCGTGGTCTTGGATCAACAGAAGGGTTTAAGCTTATTGAGCAGCTTGCGGACGCTGTTGGCGGAACCGTTGGCGCATCTCGTGCGGCAGTTGATAACGGCTGGATAGATCATTCTCAGCAGGTAGGACAGACTGGAACAACGGTTAAACCAAAGGTTTACATAGCCTGCGGAATCTCCGGTGCAATACAGCATCTTGCTGGAATGCAGACCTCTGACATAATTATAGCAATTAATAAGGATCCAGAAGCTCCTATCTTTGAAGTTGCTGATTATGGAATAGTTGGAGATCTTTACAAGGTTATTCCTGAACTGATTTCTCAGTGGTCTCAGGTTGCCTAAAAAGTATAGACTTTAATATTGCAGTCTGTACTTTGTCTCGCTTTGGTCATAACTTGTTGTTCCTAACAAGTTATGACCTTTCTAGTGGGGTGGTTGGTTTTCTGTCTTTTTAATAAATTGAAATATTTCTAATCTGAGCTATTTATTGACAGACAAAGCCGTTAGATGATATCTTATTTTCCACATAACGGGCTGTAGCGCAGGGGTTTAGCGTACAAGTCTGGGGGACTTGGGGTCGGTGGTTCAAATCCACTCAGCCCGATAGATAAATCCTTATTTAATAAGGATTTAGAAAACTATCGGAAGAATCGGCGTTTTTAACTATCCATAGTGTAAGTAAAATTACTCTTTCAAAGGGGTGTTAAATACGTCGGTTTTATCTTTATAGACGTAACAAGAAAAATGAAATTTATTATGCTCAATTAGTAAATCCTTTGACTGGTGAAGCTATGCCTGCCAAATCAACCGGATGCACTGACAAGGATAAAGCTCATTTTACTGTAATGACATGGTTAAAATATGGCTTTATACCTTCCAGGGGTAATCAGGAAAACAGAAAAAAAAGCAGATGTATTTTAAATTGATGATATTCTTTTCAACAAGATTTGTACCACTGCTCAATTTTTTAGCTATAATTATTAGAAAACTATCCTCTT
The DNA here is from genome assembly GCA_028527945.1 of Spirochaetaceae bacterium. Taxonomy (GTDB): domain Bacteria; phylum Spirochaetota; class Spirochaetia; order UBA9216; family UBA9216; genus Thalassospirochaeta. The sequence continues at coordinate 39 of JAQQAK010000149.1, read as the reverse complement.
GTGAATAATAGAATTACTCATAATAAATATTTTTAATCT
>JAQQAK010000148.1 GCA_028527945.1 Spirochaetaceae bacterium | reverse complement strand
ACAAACCAAAAGCAGAAACATTACAACGGGTAGACAATCTTGTCTTTCTGAGAGTCTGCTGATGTGGGCTTGAACTTACATGAGCCCCCATTGTAGATAAAGGATAAAGATATGAAAGACCTTCCTGAATCTTTAATCTTTCACCAGGATCTGTATCATCAGACGCCCAAACCTGCGGCATAAAACACAGCATTCCAGGATCAAAGCGATTTCCACCGCTTGAACAGGACTCAAATAATACATTAGGGTTTGCCTCAATGATTCGCCCTAAAACATCATACAAACCTAAAATAAAAGAATGAAAAACCATTCCCTGATTAGCAACACTGTCAGAATAAACATCTGTCATATGTCGGTTCATATCCCATTTAACATAGGTTATATTTGCCGAAGAAAGAATACCATTTACATTTTCAACAATATAATCACGAACCTCTTCTTTCGTAAGATTCAGCACAAGCTGATTCCGACCTCTTGAAGGTTCTCTTCCAGGAACCTTTATAGCCCAGTCTGGATGTTCTCTATATAAAGAACTATCTTCATTTACCATTTCAGGCTCAAACCACAATCCGAATTCCATTCCAAGATCGTTTACCTTTTTAGCAAGATGCTTAAGGCCACCGGGAAGTTTCTTCTTGTTTACATCATAATCACCAAGCCCGGCAGTATCATCGTCACGAGCGCCAAACCATCCGTCATCAAGAACGATTAATTCTACACCTATTTTTTTTGCTTCACGCGCCATTTTTAAAATCTTGCTTTCATTAAAGTCAAAAAAGGTTGCTTCCCAGTTATTCATGAGAACAGGGCGTTCCTGGTTTTTATACTTTCCGCGAACAATATGATTATTTATAAAGTCATGCATATTAGCGCTTAGCCCGTTAAAGCCATAATTTGAAAAACTGAAATAAGCTTCAGGTGAAGCAAAAGATTCTCCGGATGAAAGTGGCCATTCAAAATTATGTGGATTTATCCCACCCATAACACGGAGCAAATCATGGTTGGAAAGTTCGCATACACTATAATGATTACCGCTGTAAACAAGATTAAAACCAAAACAGAGCCCTGTATCCTGCCGGCAACCAGTTTCTGACACAATAAATCCAGGATTATGCCTGTGACTGCTTCCTCCTGTAGTTGAATCATTAACATTCATACCATAGTTTATTGGCCGTTTATGAACATGAGTTTCTTTAATCCAGCCTCCGTCAAAAGTAGTTAACTCCCATGGCCCGCCCTGAAGATCCATCATATAGCTCATGAGTTTTCGTATTTTAATTTCACTTCCGCTATTATTGCTTAATTCACACCGCCGTGAAATTACATCTATTTTTTCATAAACAGTCCAATAATGATAAAGCTCTATATCAAAAAGATTATCTTTTGTTTTTATGACCAAAGTAGAACAATCATCTACATCACCATAAGATGACGGCAAATTCTCCGGAAAGATATTACCTTTAATAATTTCACACCCTATATACACAAAGTCTGAAACAAAACTGCCATCAGGCATTACAAGTTCTATTGGGCTATGGCGAAAATCCCCCTTGCCTGAACCTGACCAAGAAAGTGGGATGAGATCAAGGGAAAAAAACGGATCATCCTGAGGATATGAAACAGTACATCCGATTCCGGCTGTTATTTTTGCCTTAAGAGGAAGTGAATCATAAATCTTTATCTTTTTACCATAATAGAGAAGTTCTATTTGCCCTGAAGGTAAGATTTCCAAAATACAGCTTGTATTATTTGTTTCAAGAATAAGAGTATTATCTTTGTGTTCAATCATAAAAATAAATTTAAACTATCTTTTTAAATAATACAAGCAAAAGCAATTGTAAAAGTATGAGCCATAAATTTAATTGAAAATTAATTGTCAAACAAGTTTGAAAGGCTTGTTTAAATTCTGAAAATATCGATACTAAAAGGCATAGATAAAGTCTGGCCCAATAGTGACAAGACATAGAAAAAAGATATTCACGGAGATCTCGATGAAAACTAATTTAAACAGTATTGGTGTAAGGTTTCTTACAATCATGCTTATCCCCTTGGTAATTGTTTTTATTACGTTAGCTATGATAAGTGGAACAACGATTAATTCCGAAATCCTTAAAACACAAAAAACACAGCTTAATTCACAAGTTGCAGATTTGGCCACAATTATAGATTCTGCAATAGAACAAGAACAGATAACAATTGATCTGGAATCTGAAAACGCTCTATTAATAGAGGCATTAAAAACCGAGAACAGCGCAAATATGAGCGAAATTATTAATTCAGAAATAAAAAAACTCAGATATGTTGAAGCGCTCTATGTAATGAATACAGAAGGCGTAATTGTTGCGGACACCCAAAAAGCCAATATACATAAAGATCTTTCAAAAAATGAACTTTATACAACGCTCAAAAAAAGTCCAAAGAAAGTTTACTTTAGTAAACAATACAGCACATCATCAACTACCGGAAATATAGTTGTTTCTGCTGGAAAAGGAATATTTGAGAATGGAAATCTTCTTGGGTATTTTGCCTATGATCTAAACTTTACCGCTTTATCTAATGAAAATATAAATTCTAAAGTTTATGGAAAATCAGGTTATGCCCTTGTTTTAGATGACACAGGCATAATGCTTGCACACCCTGAAAAAAGCACACTTCTTACAAATCAATCTAATAATGGCAGTGCCTCTGAAAAAATTATAAAAGAAAAAAAAGACTCAGATTTTTTTAAATATAAATATGAGGGAAAAGAAAAGTATCTTAGCCTAAAAAAAATGAAAAATATGCCTTGGATAGTTATTGTATCAATCTATGAAAACGATCTTCTGCGGATTGCAAAAAGAGTTGTTGGACAAATTATGATAATCAGTATTCTTGCATTAATATTAATATTTTCTATGATTGCAATAATGGTCAACAAGTTTATAGTAAAACGTGTAGCTCTTTTAGATAAAAACCTGCAAATAGCCGCAGGCGGAGATTTAAGAAATAGAGTAGAAAACGTTAAAAAAGATGAAATTGGCTCAATTAACATAAGTGTAAACAATATGCTAGACAGCTTTTCAAGTTTTCTTGGCAATGTTCAGAATAAACTTCAAGACATAACAATATCCAGTGAAGAAATGGATCATAATATTACAAATATTTCATCCTCAATTATAGAAGTAGAGGGAAATATTAATATGATAAAAAAACAAATTCTTGAGCAAACCTCAAGTACTAATCAGACCGCGGCATCAGTAGAAGAGCTTGCAAGAAATATAGATAATCTCAGTGGTGGAATAACAGACCAGAGCGCGAGTATTACAGAGTCTTCTGCGGCAATAGAAGAGATGGCAGCGGGAATTGAATCAATTACCCGGACAATACAAAATGGAACTAAAAGTGTTTTAAATATGACTGAAGCCTCTGAAAAGGGTCAAGATTCTATTGAAGCAATGGGGCAGGTAATACAAAAAATTGTTTCGGAATCTGAAGAACTGATGCAGGCAAACGAACTTATTTCAAATCTTTCCAGCCAGACAAACCTACTTTCAATGAACGCTGCAATAGAGGCAGCACACGCAGGTGATGCTGGAAAGGGTTTTGCAGTTGTAGCAGATGAAATCAGAAAACTTGCAGAAGAATCTGCCGGCCAATCAAAGGTTGTAAGTTCAAATCTTTCAAATATCAAAAGTTCAATAGATTCTCTCTTATTAGCAGCAAAAGATAATGGCGGCAGTTTCAACGCTATGGATTCTTCTATAAAAGATGTTAGTGAAATTTTTGCAACTGTTAATGAATCAATGGCAGAACTTAATATGGGAAGCAGACAAATCCTTGAAGGCTTAAACAATATGCAAAGGATTTCTGCCGAAGTATCTTCTGGCTCAGACGAGATGAGACTCGGAAACAAGCAGATAGTTGACGCGGTAAGCCATCTTCAGGATGTAAGCACAGTAACCCAACAAGCTATAGAAGAAATCACTTTAGGAATAAACGAAATAACAAAAGCTATTACCGCTGAAGAATCATTAAGTAAAGACAATGTTGAAAAAATTGTACATATAACGCAGGAAGCTGGGAAATTTATAACAACTTAATCATTGCCCTTACTGCTCTCAAGACAGCAGTAAGGGGATAAAAAAGGCCTCTCTCTATCAAAAAAATAAAAGCAAAAATTTATTGGTTTGACTTTATTTTCTTCATACTGTAAATTTAAATAGTAAGTTATTCAGCTCAAATTAACAGAACACAAGACTACATTATTGGAGGATTCAGGATGAAATTGGCCCTTAATAGTATAGGAATGAGATTTATTGCTCTGTTAATACTTCCCTTAATCATAATTTTTTCTGCTTTGACTTTCGTAAGTGTAAACACCTTAAATAAACAAATATTGGACACCCAGAAAAAACAGCTGGAAAATCAAGTTAATGATCTGACTATTATACTTGATTCGTTCTTCAGTCATCAAATGGCATCTGTAAAACTACTTTCAAGCACATCAGACAGTATAATCCCAC
>JAQQAK010000147.1 GCA_028527945.1 Spirochaetaceae bacterium | reverse complement strand
TCTCAAGAATAGTTCCATCAACTTTTGAAATACTCTTTGAAACAAGAGCGGTTGTAGATTTTGTTAAAACATGCCCTTCTTTACCAAAAAATATTTTGTCTGGAGAAAGGCCTCCAACAGAAGCCATTGTATAAGCTGTCAGGTAATGCCGTTCTTCAATGCTTTCTTCTTTTATAGCTGTATTATAGCCGCCTACACGAACCTCAGTATCTTTACCCAAAGAGGCAAGTGCCTTTCCAAGAGCCTTTATGTGCTCAACACTTTTAGTATTTGGCGAATCATTCATTCTAAATGCCATTGAACTGTCAAGGATTCCTACACCATCTTCTGTAGGAGCCAATATAAGTCCATCTATTCCAGCTTCTGATAAAGCAGCTTGAACTTCCTCTACTGTTTTGTTATGAACAAGGCAAGCGGTATAACCAGGATTCATTGATTTACTTAAAAAGTCCCACCATAGGGTCTCTGACTTTTCTTCTGTAGATTTACCATCTTCAGAGTCAGGCGCGCCACCGATAGAGATTTCTACACGGCGGTTTAGAGCCTTATTCTCTGCTGAAAAACCTTCCTCTACAGGCTCATAAAAACCTTTGCCTACTGCATGTATATTTTTTGCCTCAAAAATGCCTGTTTCAGCTATAACCGCCGCAACAGACTTGGCTCTATTCTCTGAAAGCTCCATTCCATCATCATTATCAGACTCTGATAATTTAGCGGTATGACCTTCTATAACAAGTCCCATTTCTGAAAATCGCTTTAATATCTTTGAGAGCTTCTGAAGTTTTGTTATTGTTTCCGGAGTAACTTCAGCCGAATTAGGCTGAAAACGTATATCTCGATAAATTATGTTAATAGTATTATCTGTAATACTAATACTGAAAGATTCAAGGCCTGAATCCTCTGCTGATTTTTCGATGTCAGGAACCAAAAGGGAGAGAGCAACTCCTTCCCATGTTTTATTTCTTGACGAGATTTCTGTGTCTGAAAGTAGTTTTTCTCTGTATGTATCTTCTTCAGATAGTGTTTTGATATCTGCGATCTGAGAAAATACTGAACAAAGAGGAAGGCACAGCATGATTGCAATAAAAAAAACGCGTAGTTTTTCCATACAGTCTCCTTTTTTACAAAATAGGTTTTATTTTGGGTTCGTGGTCTTCAGCTAAGGACTTTGATAGGGCAAGACCTGAGCTGGTTATACTTTATTTATAATCTTTGGCACATAGCAAGACACAAATTACGTTCTCGGAATAATAGTATAATTGCTTTTTTCTATGTATCGATTTCTAAATACGGGTTATATTAGAATTTTTCAAATCAAGATTCAATTACTTTTTTTACATTTTTTTACGTTTTTTTTAAAATTAGAAACACTCTCATCTTCCCTTTTCAGCCATTTCTGATGTTAAAATCATGGGGGCTGCTGTGAAGAGAGCAATTCTCTGATCAAGAAAAAATGGCAGGTATTCCGGAATATTTATACTTAAAAAAAAGATCTGATATCGTTAAAGACTATTGAGCCTCTTTCAAAACCCTGGTTGGGTTTTAAAGAGCCTCTATTATTCTGATAAAATCCATCCAGGCTTAATATTCTGAAGATTCAAAGCAGCGTAATCCCTCCCCCGCTCTACAGCCTCTTTAAGAGACAAACCATCAGCGAGCCCCTGTGCAATTCCGGCGGTCATAGAGTCTCCACACCCAATAGGGTTAACAACTGGAACAGTATTATTTTTTACAACAAAAACTTGCCCATCATTTGCGGCAATAGTACTCTCAGCCCCCCTTGAGAGAACAAAAGATGTTTTATATTTAACAGAAACTTCAGAAATACAGTGTTCCAGACTTTCAGCCTCGCCAAATGTTTGGTAAAGCTCTTCTTCATTTATTTTAACCAAATCAGGATGAATATCTTCTGAAATAAAAGAATTAAGAAGATCCTTCCCGCGATAATCTGCAACAAAAAGAGCACCTTTAAGTTTTGCTTCTTTAAGAATGAAAGGGACAATATCATCAGAAAATCCCTTTATCCTGCTGCCTGATAGAATAACAGCCTTATATCCATTCTCAAGCATTGAAAGATATTCTTCTTTAAAAAAAGCTTCCTCGGATCTTGTAATTATTTCAGGTTCGCCAGCAACTATTTCAGTATATTGATCTATTGATTTATCAAGAAGAGTTGTACATGTGCGAACCCTTCCGGCAGTTTTAACAAGCTTTAAATTAAGTGAGTCTCTATCACATAACTTTTTAAATTCATTATAATTTTCCTCTCCTGCAATTGTAATACAATCAGAATTGGCTCCAGCCTGAGCCAAGACTCTTGCAACATTAATACATTTACCGGAAGCATCTGTACGATAAGATGTTGTTCTATTAACATTTCCAACAGTAAACTTGTCAAAAAATAATGTTTTCTGTATAGCAGGACTCAAACCTACAGCAAGAAAAGAGTTTTCATCCTCGTATATCTTCATAACCAACAACCTTAATATTCAAATCTTCAAGCCAACGTTTCATTTCTGGAGAGGTAACAAGCATCAATTCGTATTCTCTCATAAGATAATAACTCATATCAATCCCTGGTTCCGGTTCTTCTTCCTTCTCGTTAATTCCAAGATGGAAAACTATTTCTGATACCCCATCCGGTAGATTTGTTAGAATATTAAACATATTTCCTGGTGTGGGATCTCCCCATACTGCATCAATGAGGCAATCAGGATGACAGACGCCTTGAGTGTCAAGAAAACTCTGATTTCTAATCATCTCATCTACTTTAAAATATTTTGCGTATCTAATAGCCCCAAAAGGATCATTTCTTACAACTTTACCAGCCAAATCCATTCCCCGTTGCTTTGTTTTAGCGTAAGAAAAATTATCATAAGCCATACTGGCTGCAATTGGACTACGTATAGAAAGATTATATTCTCTTGATAATTTCTCAACAACATTAAAATATGGAGTATAGATGCTTAGAATATTGTGCTGACTTGATAAACTTACAACATTCACATCTCTTGAAACCAAACTTTCAATTTGAGCCCGCAATTCCATTTCAAGCTGATTTAGATCTACCTTATTCAGCCTTGTAATAATTCTGTCTATTGAGTAAAACTCACCTTCGTCATTTACCAGAGTATTTATATCGCCATCAGAAGATAAGGGATAACCAGAAGTAATGCTCAAATGCAAACCAATTCCAACTTCCGGAAACCTCTGCTGAAGCATAACTATATTATCAATAGCGTTATCAAAGGTAACCATAGCTTCAACATGGTTTATAAGCCCATTCTGAATACCCTCTTCAATTCCCCTATTTATATTCTCAGAAATACCGTAATCATCAGCAGTAAAAATAACTCTTTTTTCCTCAGAATATCTTTTACTTAATAAATTTTTGGATTCAAATTGCAGACTTGAACATGAAACAAGAGTCAACATTATAAATATAATCGTAAAAATCCTTATCTTTATTTCCACTAAACCATCCGAGTTATTTTATAATGAAAATCTTATGAGCCTCTAATAATTGATTATAGTCTTTAAATCAAAATCAGCCAATGCTTGTCTGCTTTCTTGAAGTAATTATTTTCACGCATTATAATCATGCAATGGAAATAGACAAATACCTTGATATCAAACCAGAAGTAGCGAAAGCTCTTAAAGAAGGCGCACCGGTTGTTGCGCTTGAATCTACGATAATCTCTCACGGAATGCCATATCCCAAGAATGTGGAAACCGCGAAAAATGTTGAACAAATTATACGTGACGCGGGCGCTATGCCGGCAACAATTGCTATTCTTGAAGGTAAAATTAAAATAGGACTTGATGATAAAGAACTTGAATACCTTGGAACAGCAACAGATATAGAAAAAGCATCCAGACGGGATTTGGGACACATTATAGCAAAGGGCCTAAATGGCGCAACCACAGTTGCAGCAACTATGATTGCAGCAGATCTTGCAGGAATAAAAATATTTGTGACAGGAGGAATTGGAGGAGTTCACCGTGGAGCAGAAAAAACCTTTGACATCTCCGCCGACCTTCAGGAACTCTCCAAAACTAATGTAGCTGTAATATGTGCTGGCGCAAAATCTATCCTTGATATAGGACTAACCCTTGAATACCTTGAGACAATGGGTGTTCCTGTTGCGGGATTTGGAACTGATGAACTTCCAGCCTTCTACACAAGGCATAGCGGATTTAATACTGATTTTCGTTATGACACAGCAAAAGAAGCTGCTGCATCAATTAAAACAAAATGGGACTTGGGCTTAAACGGCGGAATGGTAATAGGAAATCCTGTCCCTGAAAAATTTGAAATGGACAAATCTGTTATTGATAAAGCAATCGCACAGGCGCTTTCAGAAGCAGAGGAAAAAGGCATAAAAGGAAAAGAAACTACTCCGTTTTTGCTTGATAGAGTTAAACAGCTTACAGGCGGAGATTCTTTAGAAACCAACATAGAACTTGTTTTTAACAATGCTAAAGTAGGTGCGGATATTGCAGTAGAATTCTCAAAACTGAAATAATCTGAAATTATAATTAAATTTATAAATTAAACTTAAAAGCCTTTTGTAAACTAATTAAGTCTTACAAAAGGCTTTATCGAATGATTAACAACTGAAACAAGCAACAACTTTTTATCTTCACCAAGTGCAAATTAATATTTTTTTATGTCAAAATGTATTAATTTATTTTGTCACACATCAATAAATATATTAAAATAGTAATATATGAGGGATCGTTCTATTTTTTCCTTTTCCAGCAAACTCGTTTTATTCTTTATTTTGCAGCTTAGCATTTCAAGCCTCATTATTGGGATGAGCGGTTATTTTGTTGCAAAAAAAGAATTGAATAAAAAAGGCGAACAGATACTAAAGAATGCTGTTATACAAGCCATAGATTTACTTTATTCAGAATATGAAAAAGTTGAATCAGGAATAATGACAAAGCAAGGATCTCAGGAAATTATCAAAGAAACATTGTTGGGAATTAAAGATCCTGATACAAATTTGAGAGACCTGCATGGTAAAATTGATCTGGGAAAACACGGATACTTTATTATTTATGACCCGCACGGAAACGAAATTATGCATCCTTCACTTGAAGGTGAAAATATTCTTGAAACAATATTTGTTGATCAGAAAAACAGAGATTTACTTCAAGATCAGATAACTGTCGGCTTAAACGGCGGAGGATACACATATTATTCATGGTGGCTCCCGTATTCAACCAAGGTATCAAAAAAGATTTCCTACAGCGATTATTTTTCACCATGGAAGTGGATTGTAGTTGCGACAACCTATGAAGTAGATTTAAATAGAGCCGCAAACATAATTCTTTTTGTAATCTTTCTAACAATGGCTTCTTTAATTTCAATTGTTTCTGTAATTATCTTAAAATATGTAAAATTTATGACAACTCCAATTGTTGCTATTGTTGATGGAATGGGAAAAATTGCGTCTAAAGAGTACATAAAAATAAAAAAAGATAAGCACAAAGATGAGATTGGACGTCTGGTCGATGGTTACAACAACATGGTTGAGTCGCTTCAAAATACAAAAGAACACCTTGCGGAACGAGAAAAATATATAAGTTATTTGGCGTTTCATGATGATTTAACAGGGCTGCCCAATCGACATGCAATAGAACATCATGTTTCAGACAGTATTAATCAGGGATGCACTTCCGCTTACATGCTTCAAACAGATATTTTAGGACTCAAAATAATAAATTCGACCTTGGGTTTTAAACAGGGAGACAGATTATTACAATTCATTGGCAGCTATTTTTTAGAACTTAACGATGAGCGTTTATTTTTATCAAGAACAAGCAGCAATGAATTTACAATTTGGATAGAGAGTGTTGAGCATGATGAAATGGTTGAGCTTGTCTATGATTTAAGAAAATCTGTAAAAGAGCATATTAGCAAGAATGGTTTTGGTAGAATTGTTGATATGCATCTTGCAGTATCAGAATATCCTAAAAATGGTATAAGCTTTGGCGAACTTTACGAGAAAACCAGTATTGCCATGAAAATTGCTAAAGATACAAACAATCTACGCTTAAATGAATATGATAAAAAATTCAAGGAAGCTATGGAAAATGAACTCTCCATGAGAAGGTATCTCCGCAAAGCTATTGAAGAAAATGAAATACACCCTCATTATCAGGCACAGGTTGATTATAGATCCGGACGGATTGTTGGAGTTGAAGCTCTTGCAAGGTGGAATTCAAATGCTCTGGGAGCTGTGTCTCCTTCTATATTTATTCCGGCAATAGAAAGTCAAAACTTGGTAACAGAGTTCTCTCACTATATGATGGATAAGATCCTCTCTGATTACCCCAGGCTAAAAGAAAAATACAACGATGAAATAACAGTATCCATAAACATTTCTCCGGTGTTTTTTATGGATAAAGGCTTTCAAGAAGTTCTGAACATCAAATTACAGAAACATTCCATCCCCCCTAATAAACTTACTATTGAAATTACAGAAGATGTTTTTATTTCTGATTTTGAAGAAGTAACAAAAACAATAAATCACCTTCACAATATTGGAGTCCGTGTTTCAATTGATGATTTTGGTACAGGGTATTCTTCTCTAAATTATCTGACAATGATAGATTTTGACGAGATGAAAATTGACAAAAGTTTTATTAATAAAATTATTGAAGAACCGCGTTCATTAGAACTATTTAAAATATTTTGTCAGATAGCAGAAATTTATAATTACGATGTTGTAGCCGAAGGTGTAGAAACTGAAATGCAGTTAGAAATGATCAAGACAACATTACCGATAGTTATTCAGGGGCATCTTTATGCTAAACCAGAACCACTATAAAAATAATTCACTCACCTAATTATCGCAACCCATGTTACTGTAACCACCGTTACGTTACACAAGAAATCAGAGAAGACAACCTCTCAATACCTTTTTCAGTTTCAGAAGTTATAGGAGAAGCAAACGTTATACGCATACAATTATGATAGCGTTCTTCTGGAGAAAAGGCTGGCCCCGGAACAATACTGATTCCAGCAGCAAGAGCTTTTTCAAAAAGCTCAAGAGTATCAATATTATTTGCCAACTGAACCCAAAGATAATAACCACCTTGAGGTTGTGATACTGCAGTATTCTCAGGTAAAAACCTGCTTAAAAGAGCCGACATTTCCATAGCCTGCCGTGACATTGCTTTCTGTAGCTTTAAAATATGCCTTTCATAACCGGAGCTTGATATAAAATTTGCCAAAGCTTTTTGGAATAGTCCACAACCGCCTAAAGTCTGAGCCATCTTAAGGTTTCGGCACCTGCGGTGATGTATTCCTCCGCATATCCAGCCAACTCTTATTGCTGGAGAAATTGTTTTTGAAAATGACGAACAATAAATAACTCGCCCGGATTTATCATAACTTTTAAGGCAGTTATCTCGTAAATGTTTAAAAGAACAATCATGATAGATATCATCTTCAATCAGAATTGTGTCATACTTTTCAACAAGAAAGACCGCCCGCTTTCTGTTTTCTTCAGGCATAACAAAACCCAGAGGATTTTGAAAAAGAGCTGTCATTACTACAGCCTTTACGTCTTCTTTTTTGAGCACATGTTCCAGCGCATCAAGATCCATCCCTGTTTCTGCTGATGTTGGAATAGTGATGACACGTCTTTTCAATTCTTTTAGAAGTTGTATAAGCCCCAGAAAAACCGGACTTTCGAGAACAATTATATCACCAGGAGAAGAGCAACTTTGTATTGCAAGACTAAGGGCTTCAGTACAACCATTAGTCAATAGAATATCATCCTGCTCAACTTCAACACCTCTAAAACGCATTATTCTTGAAACAGCCTGTCTAAGGCCAGAATCACCTTGTTCGTCTGTATAATCAACAAGGATTTCCGGCATTTCTTTCATCAAGCTGTTTATTTCTCTTTTTAAAGACGCAAGAGGAAGATACGAGCTATCAGGTAATCCTGCGCCAAGTGGAACAATAGAGCGCTCATTACTGGCTGTTATAATTCTGCTGATAACACTAAGCGGAACAGCCTCTTTTGAAATAAGAGAGAAATGCTCTTTTTCTGGTGAAGGAATCGGAGAACCAGGCCTGTTTACAGCAAAAAATCCTGACTTTTCAACAGAGTGAACAAAGCCTGTAGCCTCAAGGATCTCATAAGCCTGTGCAACAACAGAAATTGAACAGTTATAGCGATGACTCATAAGCCTCAGTGATGGGAGTTTTTCTCCGGCAAGAATACTACCGTTTTCCATTTCAAGACTAATATCTCGTACAATTTCTTCATATTTATAAACAGAAGGATTTGTAAGCATAACAGAATGGTAATCTGTTATGGTACATTTGTCAACTTTCTGAATCTGTTATCGTCCGTAATAATATGAATAATATCAATAACAGGAGAAAAATATGAATACAATTATTTTACCAGTTATTTTATTTACAATAACAATGACAATAACGCCTGGCCCTAATAATATGATTTTAACAGTATCAGGAGCAAAATTTGGATTCAAGAAATGTCTTCCAATGATTATTGGAATAGTTATCGGGCTTGAAAGTCAACTAATTCTTTGGTCATTTGGTCTTGGGATTATATTCCAAAAATTTCCTTTTATACAAACCGTTTTAAAAGTGGCAGGAACCGCTTATATTATATATTTGGCCATAATGATTGCGTTTAAAAGTCATAATAATAAAAATAATAATTCTTATGATAAACCCTTTTCAATACTGCAGGCTGCCGGATTTCAATACTTAAATCCGAAATGCTACATTATGACAATAACCGCAATGTCAGTGTTTCCTCTTGATGAAGAATTATACACTCCTTCTACTTTCTTAATATTTTCAGCTTTTCTGTTTATAACACCAATTTCAGTATCTGTATGGGCATATTTTGGAACTATACTAAAAAAACTTCTTTCAAAAGGAAAAAATCAAAAGTTTGTAAATTATTTTCTTGGAGCGCTTACAGCAGCTTCTGCGGTTTTTATTGTTATATAGAGCCTCTTTCAAAACCCCGGTTGGGTTGGCTGGTACAAACAGAAAGATTTACGCCCAATATTGGAGATTCAGAATGGCAAATATGTTGTTGGAATCGTTACTGTAGAATACTGCTAAAGCAGGGCGGAGTATTAAACCTTCCCGGCGAATAAATGGTAAAAAAATTTATAGTTTTACGATTCCCCAGTTAGCAGCGGCAAATGAATTATGAAAGTAGAACCTTCTCCCTCTACTGAGTCAACCGCTATTTTACCCTTATGAGATTTAACAATACAAGAATATACCTGAGCTAAGCCCTGACCTGTTCCTTTCCCAATTGGTTTTGTAGTAAAAAAAGGTTCAAAAATTTTATCTTTTATCTCTTCAGACATTCCTGTTCCATTATCAGAAAATTGAATCTTAAGCTCATTTCTCAAGCATTCATTATTAAAATCAACTTTTATGACTATCTTACCATCATTTGATAAATCATTTTTATACTTGCCCTTTATTGCGTGACAAGCGTTTATTATCAAATTTACAAAAACTTGAGTAATGCCATTGCTATAACCTTTAAGCATGATTTTGGTATCAGGTTTAATAAAATCTATCTTTGCGACCTTCTTCCACTCATTAGAAGAAAGAATAATTGCGTCATCAATAGCGGTTACCGGATCAAATTCTTCAGGTTTAATGGTCCCCGGATGTGAGTAATTAGTCATTGAGCGTACTATTCCAGAAATCCTTTGAATCCCTTCAATAGATTGATTTACAGCATCAGGAACATCTTCAATTAACATTTTCATATGCTGAAATTCTTCAGTATTTTTGTTTGATAAAAAAGAGGTGAGCTCATCTATCACAGACTTCAAATATTTTAAATTATTCTGAATATAATGAACTGGAGTATTTATTTCATGCGCAACACCAGCTGTTAATTCTCCAACTAATCTAAACTTTTCACCTTCTTTATTCTGTCTTTCTAATTCCAATCGTTCTGTAATATCTTCACCGGATATTAAAAAACCTAACAAGACATTCTGCCTGATAACAGGAAAAGCTTTTATTTCAATAAAAACTGTTTTTTGCTCATCCTTATAAGGTTGTTTTTCCAACGCTGCCGGGCTCTGAGTCAACTTGCACTCTGCCACAATATTTTCAACAGCAACTCCAAGCTCTCCCGGAAAAACATCACCAAGTCTTTTTCCTTCTAAATTATCTTTTGGTAAATGAAAAATTTCAAAAGAAGGATTATTGAGGGCTCTTATTGAAGCATCTTCATGTAGAATAATAATTGCTAAATTATTGGAATGCAAAAGACCTTCAAACAGAGCAAGTTCTTTTTTATATATTTTCTCCAAATCGTCTATACTCATTTATCATCCCCATTTCATTATAAAATTCTTAAGTTTCTAATTCAAATAATTTTTAACTAAATTACTAATAAATACTACATTATGAGAGCCTTCTTAGCCTCTTCCATTATTATTTCTGTGATAATATCCAGTTCTTCTGATGGAATACTCCAACGATGCCAGTAAAGCGGGGTAGAAACAGGTTTATCCATTGAGAGATCTACTAAATCATAATCTTCTTTGAATTCATTAAACTGCTCATCAGGAAGCATTCCACAAACTGAGCCTTTTCTTACCATAACAGGAAAAAGCTCTGATGATGGCATAAAATGACTATTTTCATATGAATTGCAATTTTTAAAAAACTGACCAGCCCAATTTTCAAGAAGCTGATCATCTTTGTTGAAGTTAAGTTTTGGGGCTTCGTTATAAGATTTTTCATCAACACCGTCAGAAAAATACCGCTCTGCAAAACTTCTGGTTGAAACAAACCTGTAAACCATATTGCCTAATAAATTCTTCCGGCATCCTCTGAAGGCTGTTGAAATAGAACTAATACATCCCATGGCAATGCCGTCAACCATCATCTCATGAGTTACATCCTGATCCGCGCTTTTAATATCCAGATTCCCACGCGCAAGAGAAAAATATCTTCCGACAACAGCTGAAAACCATGTCGCGAGGCTATCTGCGTTTACTGCAAGTGTAATTACCGGTTTCTGTTTTGACGCTGTAAGAGAAGAGCGAGCCTCAAATTCCTGCTCAAGAACCCGCACCTTCCTGAAATGCTCAAGCAGAAGAAGCCCCGCCTCGGTGGGCACAGGCGGCTGACTACGAATTAATAAAATCTGTCCTGCAAGTTCCTCCAGCTGGCGAATCCGCTGGGTAACGGCAGATTGAGTAATGTGTAAATAGTCTCCTGCTCTCTCAAAACCCTCCTGCTCGACAACTGCGGCAAGAGCTTCCAAATAACGATATTCAAGCATTTCTTATATTAGCAAAACTTATTATATATTCATATAATTAATTTCACTAATTTTAAGTTTTTAAGTAATATTTTCACATGTTAACAGCATTTTTGACAGGAATAGGAACACAGGCTGGATTGATTATAGCAATCGGCTCTCAGAACACATTTGTATTAACTCAA
This sequence comes from Spirochaetaceae bacterium, assembly GCA_028527945.1. Taxonomy (GTDB): domain Bacteria; phylum Spirochaetota; class Spirochaetia; order UBA9216; family UBA9216; genus Thalassospirochaeta. The sequence continues at coordinate 10,579 of JAQQAK010000147.1, read as the reverse complement.
GGTATAAAAAAACAATACCATTTATCAGTAGCACTTGTCTGCGCACTCTGTGACACAGTGCTTATAAGCGCCGGAATTGCAGGAATGGGAAGTCTTATAAAACAGTCAGAGCTGCTTGTTCCCATTGCTGCTTGCGGAGGCGCAGTTTTCTTAATTATCTATGGTGCAGCAAGTCTTCGTTCCGCGCTAAAACCTTCCAATGGTATGGAAAACAGTAGCAGGAATATAAAAAACCGTAAAGAGGTTATTATTATAAGCCTTACGCTAACACTTCTTAACCCACACGTTTATCTTGATACAGTAGTTCTTCTTGGAGGAATAAGCGGAACCTTCAAAGGCAGCGGCCGGTGGCTTTTTGGAATAGGTTCTATAACAATGTCGTACATCTGGTTTTTTGCGCTCGCTATTGGCGCAGGCAAACTGTCTCCATTATTCAAAAAACAGCTTACATGGAGAATCATGGACGGCTTAATTTTTATTGTGATGTGGTTTATTGCATTTAAACTGATTATGTTCTCAGGTATAATTCAAATCTTGTTTTAACAACAACCTTATCAGAATATCGAAAAAACTAAAAAAATCCTGCAATTTTTTAGACTTCTCAACTTGAATTACTATAATTAAGTAGCAGCAGAAGGAAATCTGCCAAGTATTCCCTTTAATCAGGGTTAAACAAATGAAAGTTGAGAAGATAAATGAAAAAAATAGATTACAGTTTTGACAAAATCACAAGAGGCGGCTTTGTACTTATTGCACTGGCTATTTTTACGATTGGAATTTTCACCTATGTTCTAACTTCTTCTTTTAAATCAACCAATACGCATTTGGAAAATATGATTGAGGTTTCTCTTCAAAGCGTGGCCAAAGAAGTAAACAGCTGGATAAGTGAAAAACGAAACGCTTTAAGGGGAATTGGTAAAAGAATAGGGCGTCTTGATAATCTTTCAGCAAAAAATGTTGAAACCTATCTGAAATCAACCAAAGAAGGACAATACGATATAATTGATATCTATTTCGCGACAATCATCCCCCCTTCTAAAGGTGGCTATGCTGTACATTCAGAAAACTGGAGTTTTCTGAATAATATAGACTGGACAACTCAAGAGTGGTTCAGAAAAGCAATTGAAGAAGATCACACCATAATTATAAAACCACATAAAGATGAAATGACAGGGAAAAAAATAATTTCAATATCCACGCCAGTCTATGTAGGGAGCGATCTTTACGGAGTAGCCGGAATAGATTTAAGTATTTCATTGTTAAACAATATCTCAGAAAAAAGCTTCCTTGAAGACGTTTATATAAATACTATTTTTGACGATGGTGGTGAGATTCTTGAAACAAAAAAAACCGGAGATATTAATGTTGATATCTTAACAGATAATATAGATAAAACTCTTAACCTCCTTGAAGAAAATCAAACTTATATCAGAACAGATTTTATAAAAGGGACTTACAAGGGATATATAAATATTCCAACCCTTGATCTGACAATGGCCTACTGCGGTCCTGTGACAGGGATAAAAAAGATACAGAGGGATATGATAATTTACACAATCCTTCTTACACTTCTGACAATTATAGTAACAATATCGCATTATGCCTCATGGCGAAACAGTAAGCAGCTTTTAAGCGCCAGAAAGGAAATAGAAGCAGCAAACAGTGACCTTGAAAAAAAAATACAAGATCGTACCTCTTCATTAAAAAATATTCTTGATAACGCGGAAGAAGGATTCTTTACATTTGGAGAATCTATGGTAATAGATCCTGATTATTCAAAGGGTTGTGAAGACATATTCGGAATGAACATTGCCGGACTTTCAGTATCAGAAGTTCTTTTTCCGGGTATGGATGAAATGGTCTCTGATTTTAAACAAGGGTTTAAGCTATATTTTGAAGAAAAATCAAAAGCTAAAATAATTATAGATTTAACTGAAAAACAGACAAGAATAAAAAATAGAAATATTAGTTTGAGTTATAAAGAGACTGGAGAAAAAAAGATACTTTGCATTTGTAATGATATAACTCTAAAGCTTGAAATAGATCGTAAAAATAGAATTGAAGCAGAAAACCATAAAAGAATATTACGGGCAATACATAACAAACATTTTTTTGCTCAATTCACAGAATCAGCAGACACTTTGTTTCAAACCCTCGAGTTGTATATTCAACAGGATCCATCCAAAGATGAAAAGAAACAGCTAATGCGTAGAATTCATACTTTTAAAGGTGATTCAGGATTTTTCAGTTTTATACAAACGCAAAAGACCGCGCATGAATCTGAAACCTTAATTACTGATAGCATTCATCTTGATACAGCAATATCTTACAAAGAAATTCTTATACAGATTCGTAAATACTATTACAAAGAACTGAAATCAATCTCCAATACGCTTGGTGATAACTGGATAGAGGAATCAAATGGAGTATCAATTCCAAGAAAAGATTTTCTTACACTAATACAGTACACAAAAAAGACAAATCCTAAAGACAGAAAGCTTCAAAAGTTTCTCGATTCATTCAGAAAAATTACCTTGTTAGATCTTTTTTCACGCTTGCCTTTTGCAGCCGAAGTTACAGCCGAAAAACTTGGTAAAAAAATACTACCAATGGAAATTATAGGAGGACGGTTAAAAATTGTCCCTGACAGATTTTTTCCTCTCGCTGAATCTTGTATCCACATTGTGAATAATATGGTTGATCACGGAATAGAATACCCATTCGAGAGAGAAGCGTTACAAAAAACTCCTGAAGGAAAAATAAGGTTAACAATTACAGTTGAAAGAAACAAAATGAGCCTGGAGTTCAAAGATGATGGACGAGGCATAAATCCAATTGCGGTTGAGAAAAAAGCAAGATCTCTTGGTTTAATTGAAAATAACAGAAGCATGCAAAACTCAGAGATTTACGCGCTTCTGTTAAACGATGGCTTTTCTACCAGAGAAACTGCAACTGATACCTCAGGCCGAGGGGTAGGCCTTGCCGCAGTTAATGAGTCCGTCTCAAAGCTTGGAGGCAGCATTGAAATAAGATCAAAAACAGGAAAAGGTACAACCTTTGAATTAATGGTACCGCTTTCCAATGCATGATGAGCATACAGTTCTTTTCAATTGTATGCGTTGTTTTCATTTATATAAGGAGTAATTAAACATGAAAGCAGAATACGCAAACCCTTTTATACAGGCCGCTGTTAAAACATTTAAAAAGGAATTAGATGTACAGCTGAACAGAAACTCTCTTGTTGTAAAAAATTCACCGCTTCCTTCAAAAGAGTTATCCATCATAATTGGGGTTACAGGAGCGGTAAGGGGACAAGTAGTCTACTCTATGGATGATAACGTTGCTATGTCGGTGGCAAAAACAATGATTCCGGGAAGACTTCCTGTAGAATTAAAAAAACTTAAAAACAGTGCCGTTTCAGAATTAGCAAATATCATTACTGGCCAGGCCAGTATCATTCTTGCCGGAGATAATAGCAAAATTGATATAACACCTCCGGCAGTTTTTGGAGGAGCCGCGGCAGTAATAGATTTTCTTTCTCTGCAAACAATAAGCCTGTCATTTCTTTCTGAAATTGGCTCATTTGAAGTAAACATAGCACTAACGGAGGAAAATGTATGAAAAAGGGAATGATAGTTGATGATGCGGCCGTTATGAGAATGAGGCTGCGGGATATACTCTCTACACGATTTTCAATTGTAGCTGAAGCCGAAAACGGAAAACAGGCAATAGAAGAATATCAGAAATATAATCCAGATTTTGTTACAATGGATATTTCTATGGCAGAAATGAATGGAATGGAAGCTCTAAAAGGATTAATTCATGATTTCCCGGATGCAAATATTGTTATGGTCAGCGCTGTAGGGCAGAAGGCACTGGTCTTTGAAGCATTAAACAACGGCGCTAAAGATTTCATTATAAAACCATTTGAAGCAGAAAGAGTCCTTATGGCAATTGATAGACTTTTTGAATAATTTTTTATAAAGGCCTTCAAAAACAGCAACTCTTTTTGAAGGCCTGTAATTTGTTTTTAGAAACCGCTTTTTAAGCTTTTTTGATCCATTTCTGTTTTATATTCTGAATCCATTTCCATCATTCCCGGAGCAAACTTGTAACTCTCCATTCTTTCCATAAAAGGTTCTGATGGGAAATTCTCAGGGCCTAAAACTCCTTCGCCTTTCCAAATTCCTTTCGCAATAAGTTCCATCATTATTACAGGATTAAACGCTGTCTGAGCAACAACGGCCTGACTTCCATAGAGATCCATACATTCCTCATTATCAACAAGTTGATAAATATAAACAGATCTCTCTTTTCCGTCTTTTTTTCCTTTTACCCAAAGCCCTGCAGAAAGCTGACCTTTCATCTTATCGCCTATCAAGGCCGGATCTGGAGCACAAGCGGCAACAACATCACGCGGAGAAACCTCTACACCTTTTACTTTGACCTTATCAGTCTTATCAAGGCCAAGAGCCTCAAGAGTTTTAAGAACTCTTCTCATGTCACGATCAACACCAAATTTAAACGAGGCTTTTTTTAGACCTTTTTCAGCAAAATATCGGGGAAGCATAAGAACCTCTTCATGTTCAACATTAATAACTTCCTGATCTCCAACAGGCTCCGGAAATCTGAAAATTTCAGGTTCTGAAAAAGCTTCAGTAACATACCATCCCTTATCTTTTTCCCAAATTACCGGAGGGTTAAGGCATTCTTCAATTGTTGTCCATATAGAAAAACCGAAAGCAATATCAAGACCTTCAACAGTAAGATTATCCGCGTCACGTACATTGAGCTCATCAATTTCATCAAAGAGATAATCATCAGCGTAGCGGGCAAAAACATTTACCATTCCTGGTTCTACACCTGAGCCACATACTGCAAGAAGCCCCTTCTTTTTCCATTCATCATGTTTAGCATATTGAAGATCTCCAAGCTTAAGCGCGACAGTACCATATGGATCTTTTTCGTCTCGAACAGAAAGACTCATTGCCATGTCCATATAGGTACAACCACATTCAAAGGCCGCGTCAAATATTGTCATATTAAAACTTGGGTCACATGCATTCATAATGAAGTCTGCACTATATTTTGAAACAAGCCTCTTTATATCCTCTTTATTTCCCGCATCAATTTGTTCTGCAACAAGTCTTCTGTCTCCAAGAGCAGATGTGACTGATTTAGCTCTTTCAAGGTTATAATCAGATACAATCATCTGTTCCATCCATTCTGCTTTTTTATCATTCTTCGTTGCAATAGAAGCGATGGCAGTTCCAACTCCACCAGAGCCAACTAATAAAATCTTCATAAATTCTCCTCTTATTTAGTTTGCTTATACAAACAATAAAAATTATAAAACACTATCTACTTTCTATTAAAAACAGTCTATTGAGCCTCTATTCATTTTTCACTTTATCAAGATAGGTCAAAAACATATCCTTAATGATACTTGCCGCTCCATTTATATCCTGATGTTCCTTCATTAAAGTTGAATAATAACCTATTCCTTCCATCATCATTATTAGCGCAGTACCAAGGTCATCAACATTAACCTTACCGGCAACATCTCCAAGAGCTGCAGTCAAGTCTTCAGAAGCAATAGCTCTGTCCTGATCATACATCTTTGTTAAAAACTCTTTAATACTGTCGTTTCTTAGGCTTAAATTATAAACATCGTACCAAACACGATCATCAGGAGTTTCGTTTTTATATTCCCAAAGTCTGGCATTCAGAACTGCGTTAATTCGTTCTGAGGGATCCTGAATAGAACTAAAATCGACAGAAACAGATTCATTGTAAATTTCAGAAAGGTACTCAGCAAGAGACTCAATAATATCAATCTTTGATTTATAATAATGCGTCAAAAGACTTGTTGCCACACCCATATGTTCAGCTATTTTAGCAAGTGTTGTGTTTTCCAGCCCTTCACGCTTAACAACTTCATAAGCACTTTTTAAAATTTCAGGACGTCTTTCGTCGGCTTTACTCTTTCTTCCCAATTGTATTCCCTAAATAGATTGTTTCATTATTCAATTTATTTTAATAATCTGTATGACAGATGTCAATATCTGAAAATATAAACCACCTTAACATTTACAGCAAGGTGGTTTTATAAGAAAATGCGTATACCATCTATACACTGACACAATCAAGTTTATCTTTATTTTTAACCTTTCCCCAAAAATTAAGAATTAGGATCACAGCCAAAAGAACAGCTAATGCTTCAGCGACAGGTTGTGCCCAAATAACGCCATTCAACTTCCAGATTTGAGGCATAATAATCATAGCAGGAATAAAAAATAAGCCTTGTCTGCTTATGCTTAAAAGCCCTCCTTCTTTTCCATAACCTATAGCAAGAAAGAGTGATGAAACTATCAGTTCAAATCCAAAGAATGTGAAAATTATTCCATACGCACGTAGCGCACGGCTGCCAACGTCTGTCAGAGAAGAATCATTCTTTGAAAAAAGTGAGACAATATGGCCGGGAATACATATCATCAAAATTGAAACAACAGCGCAGAATATTGTAGTCAATAATAATGCTGTTTTTGTTGCCTCTTTCAGCCTATCGTATTGTTTTGCCCCATAATTATATCCGGCAAGAGGCTGGTATCCCTTTGCAAAACCAAAGATAACATATGTTCCAAGTGTTATAATTCTTGCGACAACCCCCATCGCTGCAAGAGCTGAATCCCCAAAAGGTGCTGATGCAGTATTAGTCATACCAAGAGCAAGACTTGCCAGGAACTGAAAAGCAAAAATTGGAATACCAACCTTGAAAATTTCTCCATATATTTTTCTGTCAATAATAAAGTTTCGGGGAGAAAAACGTAGAGTTCCTTTTTTTCTGGTTAGATACCACACGTAAATAAGACTGGTTATTGCCTGAGCACTTACTGTTGCGATAGCCGCGCCTTGAATACCGAACCCTAACGGATAAATAAAAATGGGATCCAGTATAACATTAAGACTTCCACCTGTTATCATAGAAATCATTGTTAATTTGGCTGCGCCTTCTGCGGTAATAATATTATTCATTGTTACATTGAAAATATTCAAAATAGCACCGGCAATATATATGACTGCGTAAGAACGGGCATAAGGCAGAATGCTTTCTGTCGCTCCCAAAAGTTTGAGCAGAGGCTCAAGAAAACAGAGCGCTATAATAATAGAGGCTCCACCTACTACGAGGCTTGAAAATAATGCAACCGAGGCAGTCTGATTAGCCCGTTCATATTTATTTGCCCCTAAAAGTCTGGCAATATATGACGCTGCGCCACTTCCAAAGGTCATTGCCAACCCTATTATGATCTGAACAATTGGAAAAGCTATAGCAATTGCTCCAATCTGGCTGGTTCCAAGACCTCCTACAAAGTAAGCATCAATCACACTATATAAAGCGCTGACCATCATTCCTATCATTGTAGGAAGTCCAAGTTTTAATAGAGCCAGTTTTACCGGCTCGTCTCTCATAATAGTAAGTTTTGAATTTTTATTATTCATTAAAACTCCTTTAGCGTATAGCACCTATACACTATATTAAAAAAATTATTCATTATATTCATTAAGCTTTATTTCAAGAGAGTGCAGAAATTCTTTCAAAAAATCCAACTTATCTTCTTCAACATCAGATAGAAGCTCGTTTACCTGCTCATCCATAGCCATATGAATTTCTTTATGTCTTTTATCAGCAATCTCACCTTTTGGAGTAAGATAAAGAGATAGCTTTGATAGATTTTCTGGATCAGTTCTTTTTTCTATCATCCCCTTCCTAACCAGCTTTATACTTATTTGGGAAACAGCGCCCTTGGAGACTTCCAGAAGTTCTGCCAGTCCTGTTACATGCATGCCCTCATTTTCTTTTATCAACTTAATTAAGTGAATTTCTGCATCAGATAGCTGTTGATCAGTACCATAATTTCGCACTTTCTTATTAAGCTGTTGAAGCCTTGTTGAAATGCGAAGAAGCGTATAACTAACCTCATTGTTATGTTTGCTTTTCATTGTACATGAGTATAGGAGCTATACGCTTTAGAGTCAAGATAAAACATTCTTCTTTTAAATTATGTCTTTATAGGAAAGCTGTAAATTATCATAAATGCCTAAAATTTTAGTCGACAGGTGCCCAATATTTATTTTTATGTTAGCATACAAGAGATGAAAAATATTGTGAAAAAAATTCTTCTGGTAATATTAGTTGTTATAGTAATTCTGCTGCTTATCGATCTGCTTCCTAACAGAACAACAGGCGATAAAACTGCTTTGGGCGGAGTATACGAGCTTAGAAAAATGGAGCTTGGCTGTTACAAACAGTCGGTTTTGATTCGGGGTTTTGATCGTAATAATCCGATTGTAGTCTTTTTGCATGGAGGCCCGGGGTACGCAAGTATCAGCTACATAAAGGCCTTCCAAAAGGAAATAGAGAAAAACTTTGTTGTTGTAAACTGGGATCAACGCGGAGGCGGCCAGTCTTTTTCGCTGTCTCTGGATAAAAAATCCATGACAGAAGAGCAGCTTCTGGAAGATCTTGATGGTCTTATAGATAGTCTTTGCTCTGAGTTTGGCAAAGACAAGGTTTACCTTGTTGGGCATTCATGGGGAACCGTTTTGGGAAAGGATTACGCGCAAAAACATCCTGAAAAATTAAAATATTATATCGGAATTGGACAATGTGTTTCTGCTGACGCTTCAGATGAATATACATATCCCATTCTGTTAGCTGAAGCAGAAAAGCGAAATGATCAAAAAGCCTTAAAAAAACTGAAAAAGGCAGGAAACCCTCCTTATTCAGGACTTTTAGGCGAGGCTGTAACACTCCGAAAATATATAAACAAATATGATGGAAACGAAATAAATGTAAATACAAGTATGGAAATGTTAAAAAGCACAATCTTTGAACCTGAGTATTCTTTCATAGATCTACTAAGGCTTTTTATAGGAAGCTACTATTCCATAGCACATTTATACCCGGAATATAAGGGCAGAGATTTCAGGACAGAAAGCCTGGAATTTGATATTCCGGTCCTATTTATTATGGGCAAAAATGATCTGGTAACAAACCATTTTCTGGCAAAAGATTACTTTAATATAATAAAAGCGCCCCAAAAGGATTTTATATTATTTGATAATTCAGGGCATGAACCATATATTGAAGATCCACATAAATTTTCGGAAATCCTGAAAGAGTGCCAGAAATCAGAGTATTAAGCCTTCCCTGCAAATGAAGCTTATACTCAGGCATGACCAAACACCATCCTCAAGAGCGATTCATAATCAAGGATATTTCCTTCTTCATACTGGATATCCATACCAGACAGATTCTTCAGATTATCAGATGTAAGGTGAAACGCTATAACCTCCCAATCCTGAGCAAGTAGCTCTTTAACAAGATTTACTCCAAGAAAACCTGCGGCTCCTGTAACAAATGCCTTTGCCATATTTTCCTCCAAAACAGATTGATACAGGGAAAATACAGTTTTTATCTAAAAGAGTAATTATCTTATGATAATATCAGTCTTTTTTTAATGATGCTCTTAGACGGCTAAGGGATACTGGCGTTATCCCCAGATAAGAGGCGATATGATATTGGGATATATTTTTTTCATAACAGGGATATTTTTTCTTAAAATTCAAATAGCGTGTAGAGGCATCTTCCTGCAAGAGGGATCGTTCACGATCTTCTTTCTCAATATAAAGTTCTGTCATATAATTCTTTGTAAGCTCAGTCCAACAGGGATGTCTCTTTTCAAGCGCCAAATAATCACTAAAATTTATAAATATAAGCTCGGCATCCTCCAATGCTTGAATAGAATACCAAATTTCCCGGTTTTCTATATATGGAGAATACCCGGCAATAAATTGGCCGGCTCTTCTGAAGGCAAGAGTTCTCTCATTGCCCAATAAGTCAGTACAGAAAACCCTGAAAAGCCCGGAACAAATCAGAGCAACAGTACTAAGGTGATCCCCTTGCTGTAGAAAGAAAAAACCTTTATCAATATTTCTACTTTTAAAAATATCAGCAAGCAGATTTATTTCATCAGCGGGAATATCAGCATACTGTCCAAGGCTTTTAACCAAAAAATCTTTCTTTTCAATGAAGGAATCATTCAATTGGGGCATCTTATAATGATACAGCCACATCTTGCTTTTTGCAAGAATTGAGGGTGAAATAAAAACTTATTAATCTTTTCATTTATGTAAAAAATAGTCTTTTTAAGCCTTAAATTGTTACATATTTGTGAGCAAAATTATTTGATCATATGACTTATATTTTATTTTCTATAAAATTAACAAAATAAAAGGTTCACGAAAAAGTTATGTTAGCTTACTTATTGATTCATAAGGAGCCTCCTTCAAAAGCTATCCTAGATTTAAAAAAAGGCTATAAAGGATAACTTATCTACTCACACTAAACACATACAATATAAGTAGTTATGATATTTCTCTATAGTTAGCCTTTCCAAATTCTGGAACTAAAGAACCCAGGTTTTGCCCCTCCAACAAGGAAATAAATAAAATACACAGCTTTTCAAATATTTCTATTTCAGTATTTTCAGGAGCAGAATTAAATATATTAGCATTT
>JAQQAK010000146.1 GCA_028527945.1 Spirochaetaceae bacterium | reverse complement strand
TGAGCAAGGGTTTTGGTGCTACAGAAATAGCTGAAATGCTTAACCTTTCAGTAAAGACTATTCATACTTATCGAGATCATCTAAAACAAAAACTAAATATAGAAAGTTCTCTTGAAGTACGTCGTCTCGCTATAAAAATTTTCCAGTCATACAATAATTAACGTTCACTATAGGTAGAAGTTCCTATGATAAAATCAGAAAAACTTCCTCTTCCTTTGTAGAAATTCCTGATTTATAATTAACAAAATAATAATGGAGGTTTTTATGAAGAAAAGAATTCTGGTTGTATTATTGCTTTTAGCTTTAATAAGTTCAGGAACTGCTCTTTTTGCCAATGGACAGCAGGAACCTGCTGAAGAGCAAGCTGGCGATGGAACAACAACTATTACTTGGTGGGCTCTTTCTGGTGGAGGTGGTGCTGATGACCCTAGAGAAAATGCCAGATTAGAAATGATCAAAGAATTTGAAGCAGCTCATCCAGGCGTTCACGTTGATCTTGTTATGCTTGAGAATGAAGCTTTTAAGCAGAAGATACAAGTTGCTATTCAGGCTGGAGATCCACCAGATCTATTTCATTCCTGGGGTGGTGGTGTTATGGCTGAGTACGCAGCGGCTGGAATGCTAAAGGATATTACTCCAGCAGTTGAAAATGAATTAAGCAAGACTATCGGTCTTGGCGCTCTTGGTGTTTATAGTGTATTAGGCCAATATTATGGTGCTCCTTATGATATGGGTGCTGTTGGCATGTGGTATAACAAAGACATCTTTGAAGCCGCGGGTGTTGAAGTTCCAACAACATGGGCAGAATTACTTAGCATAATTCCAAAAATTAAAGAAGCTGGATATATTCCTATTTCTGTTGGTGCTGGAGACAAGTGGCCGGCAATGTACTGGTGGGTATATCTTGCTATGAGATGCGGTGGACAGGATGCTTTTAATAAGGCATATTCCGGAAGCGGTTCTTTTGCTGATGCTCCATATGTAAAAGCTGGTGAACTTCTAAACGAACTTATTGCTCTTGAACCTTTTCAGACAGGTTTCCTAGGCTCTTCATATGACGATGAAGCTTCTCTTATGGGTAATGGCAAAGCTGCTATGGAACTTATGGGACAGTGGGCTCCTGCAGTAGAAGTTGCTAACTCTGTAAGCGGAACTGGAATCGGAGATTCTCTTGGTTGGTTTGCCTTCCCTGCTGTTGCTGGCGGTGCCGGTGCTGCTACCGATGTAATGGGCGGCGGTGGTGGATACGTTCTTGGTAAGGACGCTCCTGAAGAAACAGTAGAACTTTTGAAATTCTTTTTAACTAAAGAAAACAACATGAAGATGGTTGAGGTTGAAGGTTCTGTTCCTGTTGTAGCTGGCGCAGACGAGGCTGTTAAGGGTAATCCTAATATGGTCAAGATGATAGATACTATAGCATCTGCTGGTTATTATCAGCTTTACTATGATCAGATCTTACCACCAGCAGTAGGCGCTGCTGTTAACGATGCTGTTGCAAGTCTTTTTGCGGGTATGAGTACTCCAGAAGAATGTGCACAGTCAATACAGGATGCTTGGGAAGCATCAAAATAATTCGACAATAGATAGATCCGCTTTTTTAGCGGATCTATTCTACTTCATTTAATTTCTTAATTTACATTGGATGGTTTATGGTTTCATTGACAGCTAAGAGGCAAGAAAATGCCCGAAAAGTCGCCCTTGTCGCGGCCCTTCTGGCTCCAGCAACAGTATTGTTTGTTTTATTTGTTGTTGTTCCTGTGGTTCAGGCGGGGTATTATTCGTTCTTTAAATGGAACGGTATTGGCTCTTTGGATAATTTTATAGGTTTAAAAAACTTTGGAAAGATTTTTAAGGATAAGATTTTTCATATTGCTTTAATTAATAATATAAAAGTTGTAGTTGCTTCATTGGTAATACAGTTGCCTTTGGCATTTTTTCTGGCTCTCCTTTTAGGTCGAAGCCGTTTTAGAGGAGAAGCAATACTTAGAAGTATATTCTTTTTTCCATATATACTTGCGGAAATTGTTTCCGGTATAATTTGGAAATTTATTTATAACCCTCAGTTTGGACTTCCTACAATTTTATCCAGACTATTTCTTGATGGACATGAAATAGGATTGATGGGAGATCCCCATCGAGCTTTTAACGCAATCTTGGTTGTCATTATTTGGAAATATCTTGGTTTTCATATGGTTCTTTATATTGCCGGACTACAGGGGGTTCCTTCAGAACTTGAAGATGCTGCTGTTGTTGACGGTGCAAACAAGTTTCAGATTATATGGAATGTAATTATTCCTTCAATGAAAAGTACTTTTATAATTTCTATATTTATGTCAATTATCGGTGCATTCAATATTTTCGATGTTGTTTGGGCTTTGGGGCAAGGTGGACCTGTTCATACCAGCGAGACTTTAGTCACTTATCTATACAACTTTGGTTTTAAACGTTTTGCGTTTGGTTATGGTAGTGCGGTAGCTGTTACGCTATTTCTTATTTGTTTTGTTTTTAATATTTTTTATCAAAAATTTGTAGTCAGCGAGGAGAAGTGAAAATGGTGAATAAGAGTAATACCAGCCGAATTATTATTGGTGTAGTATGCGCGGCAATTTTCTTTTTTCCTGTTTATGCTGTTGCTATTGGTGGATTTAAAACAAATGGTCAGTTATTAAATGATCCGTTTGGTTTGCCAAATCCCGCGACATTTGAAGCTTACAAAATGATCCTTTTGAAAAGTGCTGATTTCTGGGTTTTTCTGGGAAACTCTGTTGTTGTTTCTGGTTTGGTTATTCTTTTAACATTAGTGACAGCCATTCCAGCTGCTCTTGCTATTTCCAGAATTGAGTTCCGGGGAAATAAATTTTTCTATAATTTTTTTATAATGGGAATGCTTTTTCCTATAACCGTAGCAATATTACCTTTGTATTTACAGCTCAGAAATTTTGGACTTCTTGGAACTCGTCTTGGTCTTATTTTATCACAGGCAGCATTCAGCTTGCCTATGAGTATCTTTATAATGACCGGTTTTTTTAAAGATATTCCAAAAGATTTACAAGAGGCCGTTTATATTGACGGCGGAACATTTTTTACCTTTGGGTTTAAAATTATTTTGCCACTTTCATCTCCTGTAATATCAACAGTGACAATTATCACTTTAATTCAAAGTTGGAATCAGTTTTTGATGCCGCTTCTTGTTTTGAATGATACAAATAAATTTACTATTCCACTTGGAATAATGCAGTTTCAAGGCCAATTTACTACAAACTGGAACCAGATTATGGCTTTTATCACAATTGCACTGCTGCCAATGGTTCTTCTTTACATCTTCTTGCAGAAATATATAATCTCCGGACTTACTGCCGGAGCAGTTAAAGGATAGTCGCATGGATATTAGACAGCAGGCAAAAGAAATAGTATCTAAAATGACTCTTGGTGAAAAAGTTGCTCAATTATGTGCTTTGTGGTGCAGTTTTGATGAGAATGGAAATATCTTTCTTAAAGAGTTAAGCGGGTTCATGCAGGATGTCGGAAAAGATGATCCTTTCTTGAAAATGAAAGATGGAATTGGACAAATAACACGACCTCTTGGCAGTCAAATAATTGATCCTATAAAAGGCGTTAAAGCTCTTAATAAAATTCAAAAATTTCTGGTTGAAGAAACCAGACTTGGAATTCCGGCTCTTCCTCATGAGGAATGTCTCTCCGGCTTAATGGCCTATGGTGCTACTCAGTTTACTGCCGGCATAAGCTATGGTGCTACATGGGATCCGGATCTTGTAAAAAAGATAGCAAATGTTATTGGTTCTGAACTATATTCAGTAGGCTCAAGGCAGGGCTTGTCTCCGGTTCTTGATATCGCTCGTGACGCAAGATGGGGACGAACAGAAGAAACATTTGGAGAGGATCCATATCTTACAGGAGTTCTTGCATCTTCTTATGTTGAGGGTCTTCAGGATGAAGATCACCCTGTAATAGCAACTCTCAAACATTTTGTAGGTCATTCTTTTAGTGAAGGCGGGCGAAATCATGCGCCTGTAAGAATTGGAAAACGAGAACTTAATGATGTTTTTCTCTTTCCTTTTGAGATGGCTATCAAGAAGGCCAAAGCCGCATCTGTAATGCCAGCCTATCATGATATTGATGGAGAACCATTGCATCAGTCAGGTGAATATATAAATTCATTGTTGCGAGATAAATGGGGTTTTGATGGAATTGTTGTAAGTGACTATGAGGGACTGGAGCAGCTTGTTAATGACCATAAGACTCAGCCTGATTATGCTTATGCTGCAGCGGCTTCAATTAAAGCTGGGGTAGATGTGGAACTCCCCGGTAATACTCTTTTTGGGCATGGAGTTGCCAAGGCAATTGATAAGGGGCTTCTGGATATGTCCGAGCTTGATGAGGCTGTAACCCGCCATCTTATGCAGAAGATAAGAGTAGGGCTCTTGAAAAATCCATATATTGATGAAGGTCTTGTTCTTGCTAATCTCGATGATCATGCACAAATTGCTCTTGAAGCTGCTGAAAAATCTATGGTTTTATTGAAAAACGATGGAGTTTTGCCGCTTAAAGGTTCTGAAAAAATTGCTCTAATTGGGCCTCTCGCTGATGAGCCTATGGGAATGCTTGGCGGTTATGCTTTTCCTGTGCATCTTGTTACTGCTGAAAACAAGGATAATACATCTACTTTAAAGACTCTACGCGCAAGTTTATCTGAAGTATTTGGTGATTCATTAAGTTTTGAAAAAGGATGCGATATTCTTACTGGGCGACCTGATAAACCCGCAGTTTTTCCGGGCGATGTGACTGCAGATGGTAATGCTCAGGAAGATTTTATCAGTTATGAAACTGGTTGTATTAGTAATGCTGTAAGTCTTGCTGAAAAATCTGATATTGTTGTTCTTGCTGTAGGAGACCTCGCAGGCCTTTTCTTAAGTGGTACTGTTGGAGAAGGCTCAGATGTAAGTTCTTTGAGTCTTCCCGGAGTTCAACAGCAGCTTGTTGATGAAGTAGTAGCAACAGGAACTCCTGTTATTATTGTTGTTTACAGTGGCCGGCCATACTACCTTGGCGAGGCTGGCAGAAGATCTGGCGCAATTATTCAGGGGTGGCTTCCTGGACAAGGTGGGGCTGATGCTACCACAAATATTTTAACCGGCAAGACCAATCCGGGAGGAAAACTTCCTGTTTCTATTCCAAGAGAAGCTGGAGCAATGCCATATTTTTATAATCATAAATTGAAATCTGCTGGAACTCCAATACAGAAAGAATATGGTGCTGAATATCCTTTTGGACATGGCTGTAGCTACTCAGATTTTGAGATTACTTCAATTTCTGCTGATGATTCTAATTTTACAGTTGATGGAAATGTTGTAATAAAGGCAAAAATAAAGAATATTAGTTCCCTTGTAGGAGAAGAAGTCCTTCAAGTCTATGTCCGTGATATTTTTGCAAAGTATGTTCGTCCAGTTAAAGAGTTAAAAGCTTTTAGCAGGATTACTTTGAAACCAGAAGAATCTGCCTCTGTGGAGTTTTCTATTCCTTCAGATCTTTTAAGTTTTACTGTTGATAATGGACAGCGGCTTGTTGAACCTGGCCAGTTTGATTTTATGATTGGAACAAGCTCTGAAAATATTCAAGCAAAACTGTCCCTTGATATGAAAGGTGAAGCCAGAATTCTTCCTGAAAACTGGAGAATGCAGTCTTCAGTTAGTATCAGAAAGAGTTAGCTTTATAAAGAAATCTGATAAAATTGTATATAAGAGGCTTTTAAAAACCCAATCGGTTTTTTGAAAGAGCCTCATAATATATAATTTTGTTTAAAAGTATCTTACAAAACTACATTAGCCTTGTAAGATACTTAGCTGTTTTATATTTTCGTTAAAAACTATTGTTTTATCAATTCCTAATAGCATTTTTGGAATATATGCTTTAATATTTATCATATGGAAGTCCGCAAACCATCAATTCTTATTCCATTTACACCTTCTGATGAAGACTCTCATACAAGAGATGTTTTTGTTTATTTAAGACCTGAAACAAATGGAGTGGAAGTTGAAAGTGTAATCATGAATGCAATTAAAAAAGAATCTGATTGTAAGGAGCTTGTTAAGTTAGTTTATTTAGCTAATCTTCCAGGTAATTTCATAACTCAAAAAGGTTTGATCGAACATCATTATCGTATGCGGCTTCTTTTTGCTATGAATGGCAAGCGCATGTTCACAAAACATATGAAAAAGGTTTTTTCTTCATATTTCAGATATCCTTTTGATAAGGCTGAAATTATTGGGGCATATGAGGCATTAAAGCGGCTTGGCCTTTCAGAAGAGCAGCTTTTTAATAGCTGGGTATCACCTTCAGATATGCTTAATATTAATGGACAATCTATAAAACGTATCAGT
>JAQQAK010000145.1 GCA_028527945.1 Spirochaetaceae bacterium | reverse complement strand
CCTTTGTTTTGCCAAAAGATATTGAAAAAGACCAAATTGAAGCAAGCTTTGAAAATGGACTTCTTGAGCTTAATATTCCTAAAAGCCCTAAAGCCGAACCAAAGAAGATTGATATTAAAATAAAGTAATCATCAAAGTTATGAAGACAAAAAAATTCTTCTGGCTCTTCCCCCTGCCAGAAGGATTTTTTTATTCGTCAATTCTTTCTATTTTAATAAGACTCTATAATAATCATTTATTAAGAGACATTATTAACAACCATAATTGTGATTAGATTATATAAAATTGAAATAGCTAAATCAAAAATTTTTATACTTTTTTAAGAGTGAATACAAAATATAGTTTAGTTCAGAAAGGCTCCTGATATCATGATTAAAATAGAAGTTTTGATAGCGACAGAGAAAATCATTTTACTGCCACTATCAAGCTTCTGTACTGTTATCTTGTTAGATGTCTATATTTTATACGATGCGGCTGATTAGCATCTATTCCTAAACGCTTCTTTCGATTTTCTTCATATTCAGAATAATTACCTTCAAAAAAGAAAACCTGGCTATCACCTTCAAAGGCCATAATATGAGTTGCAATTCGATCCAAAAACCATCTATCGTGGCTGATAATTACAGCGCATCCAGCATAATTATTAACAGCTTCTTCAAGTGCTCTAATGGTATTAACATCAAGATCATTTGTAGGCTCATCAAGTAGAAGAACATTTGAACCTTCTTTAAGCATTAGAGCCAGCTGAACACGATTACGCTCTCCGCCGGAAAGAACTCCTATCTTCTTTTGCTGATCTGCTCCTGTAAAATTAAATTGAGCACAATAGGCTCGTGAGTTAATTTCACGATTACCAACCTTTATTGTATCCTGGCCCTCAGAAATCTGCTGCCAAACAGTTTTTTCAGGATCAAGAACTTCCCTAAGCTGATCTACATGAGCCAGCTTTACAGTCTGTCCAACCTTTATAGAGCCGTCATCTGGTTTTTCGCTTCCGGTAATCATCTTAAAAAGAGTTGTCTTACCAGCACCATTAGGCCCTATTATTCCAATAATAGCTCCAGGAGGCATTGAGAAAGTCATATTTTCTACGAGAATACGATCATCAAACGCCTTTTTAACATTTTCAGCTTCAACGACAAGATCTCCAAGCCTTGGCCCCTGAGGTATAAAAAGTTGAAGAGCGGCTTCTTTTTCTTTTGATTCCTGATTTAAAAGCTGCTCATATGAATTAATTCTGGCCTTCGCTTTTGCGTGCCTTCCCTTAGGGCTCATGTGTATCCAGTCAAGCTCACGCTGTAATGTTCGCTGTCGGTTAGATTCCTGCTTTTCTTCCTGTGCCAAACGTTTCTGTTTCTGCTCAAGCCAAGATGAGTAATTTCCCTTCCACGGAATTCCTTCACCACGATCAAGCTCTAAAATCCAGCCTGCAACATTATCAAGAAAGTACCTGTCGTGAGTTACAGCAATAACAGTTCCCTCATACTGCTGAAGGTGCTGTTCAAGCCATCCTACAGTTTCGGCATCAAGGTGATTAGTAGGCTCATCAAGAAGAAGAATATCAGGTTTCTGCAAAAGCAAACGACAAAGAGCTACACGACGTTTTTCTCCACCGGAAAGAACACCAATCTTCTGCTCTTCAGGAGGACATCGTAAAGCGTCCATAGCCATATCAAGCTTGGAATCAATCTCCCATGCTTCAAGCTGATCAAGCTTATCCTGAACAACGCCCTGTCTATCAAGAAGCTTTGTCATCTCATCGTCATCCATTGGTTCCGCGAACTTTTCGTTAATCTTGTCATACTCAGCAAGCAGATCCATAATCTCCTGAACACCTTGCTGAACAACTTCTTTAACAGTTTTTTCAGGATCAAGCTCTGGCTCCTGCTCCAGATATCCAATAGAAAACCCTTCTGTAAGAACAGTTTCTCCATTAAAATCCTTATCAACACCAGCAAGAATCTTTAAAAGTGTTGATTTACCAGAACCATTCAGACCAAGCACACCAATCTTGGCCCCATAAAAATATGAGAGGTAAATATCTTTCAGGATTACCTTGTTATTAATGGTCTTGCTTACACCAACCATTGAGTAAATAATTTTCTCTGCTTCATTAGCCATTATTCGTTCCTTATATTGTTATTTTCTGATTCATCTTTTAGTCGATTTAATTGTCTTATTTGGAAAAATGCCATTGGAATTGCCAATAGAAATGTTAACGCATCAGAAATGGGCTGAGTTCCTATTACTCCATTGACGCCCCAAAGATTTGGTAAAATAAATATCAACGGAATAAAGAACAGCCCTTGCCTGGTAATTGCCAGAAGCCCAGCCTTAAGTCCCTTTCCGATTGCCTGAAAAAGTATACCATATGTATTTTGAACCGCAACAAGAACAAGAGTCATTGAAAGAAATTTTATTGTTTTTATTCCAATTTCTATAACAGCAACATCTTTTGAGAAGAACCCTATTACAGGTTTTGCGAATATAAAAAATATAATACCAACACAAAGACTAAATGTTACCGCCCAAGATAAAGCTTTATGGGTAGCTTTAATAACCCTGTCATATTGTTTGGCTCCATAATTAAACCCGGCAAGAGGCTGAAGCCCCTGCCCTATACCAAAAATTACCATCATTACAATAGAAATAACACGCATTGTTATACCGATTGCTGCTATAGCAGCATCACCATAATGAGCAGCAGCAGAGTTTAGCAGGCCAAGAGAAACACTCATTAAGACTTGCCGTACAAAAGTCGGTATTCCAATTGTCATGATAGCCGCATAAGTTGCAGTCCTTGGATAAAAATAACGCGGATGTATTTTTATAATCCCCTTCTTCATAATAAAATAACGAAGAAGATAAATAGTACTTACAAACTGAGCTGATATTGTTGCAGCCGCTGCACCAGCCAAACCCATTTTAAAAACAAACATAAAAATAGGATCAAAAACAATATTCAAGATTCCCCCAAGCATAAGAGCTCTTCCGCTATACGCTGCAGCACCTTCTGAACGAATCATATTATTCATGCACATATTGAGAATCTGAAAAACAGAACCAGTAATAATAATACGGCCATAGACAACAGATTTCTCAAGTATTGTGTCGGTTGCGCCAAATAACTTCATTATTGGAACTATATAAATATTTCCTAAAACACCAAAAGTTACTCCAACTATCAAGCATGTATAAAATGCCGTGGCCGCTGTTTTACAAGCATCTTCTATCTGATTAGCGCCTATTTTTCTTGAAATATCAGAGGCAGCTCCCATTCCAAAAGTAAGCCCGATTGCTCCAACAAGCATGAAAATAGGAAAAACAATTGCGGCAGCACCAATAGAAGCCGTATCATGAAGAAGGCCTATGAAGGCAGTGTCTACAACATTATAAATTGCGTTAACAAGCATGGATATTACAGCAGGAATAGCAAGAGTACGCAGGGCCCTGCTAATAGTACCCTTTCCAAGGAGTTCAATTCTATCATTAGTCATAATTTCAGATTACTCAGTATCTAATCTATTTGCAAGCAATGTAGAAGGATTTTACTCATTAGACAAAAAACTTATAATATATATCCAGCTTAATTAAAAAAGGTCATCTGGAAAGCCAATTTGAAAAACACAAACAATTTAGTATTAACAGGCCATCCTTTGCCATCTCTTTAGCTTAATAAACAGCCTTAAGACTTTTCCAATTTTAATAAAGAATGCTATAGTCTATCTATGAGAATAACAAATGAAACAACCGTCACAATCAACTACAAACTAAGCAGGCAGAACGGAGAAGTTCTGGAAGAAACAGAAAAAGGAGACCCATTAATTTACTTTCATGGCCTTGAAATGCTTCTGCCTGAATTGGAAAAAGAACTTGAAGGAAAAATACCGGGCGACAAGATTCACCTTGAGCTAAAAGCAGAAGATGCTTTTGGAACAAGAAGGGAAGAACTTATTGCCAAACTACCGGCATCAAACTTTGAAGAAGCTTCAGAGCTTGAAAAAGGACAGGAAATCGTCCTGGACAATGGAAAAGAAGAAGCAATAATGCTTGTAACTGATATTACAGAAGATTTTATCACAGTAGATGGAAACCATCCCTATGCTGATATGGATGTAATCTTTGATGTTGAAATACTTGAAGTTCATAAAACAACAGATGAAGATCTAAACAATTTTGAACACGGACATGATGGAGACTGCTGCTGTGAAGAGTGCAACGATCATTGAGAACAGCAGAGTTACTGATATAGTAAATAGCCTTTCATTAGAAGAAAAGGCAAGACTTTGCCTGGGCAATGGCAACTGGTTTTTCAGAGGAATAGAAAAATCTGGATTAAAAGAAATTACTGTAAGTGACGGCCCTCATGGACTTAGAAAAGTCGCAGTTGAAGGCTCAAAAGACGAGCTGCCCGCAAGTGTGCCGGCAACATGCTTTCCTACAGCCGCGGGTCTTGCGGCCTCATGGAACAGAGAACTCATTGGTGAGATTGGCAGCATAATAGAAGAAGAAGCTGCTGACCAGAGAATATCCATAGTTTTAGGCCCTGGTATCAATATTAAAAGAAACCCTCTTTGCGGACGAAACTTTGAATACCTGTCCGAAGACCCTTTCGCGGCCGGTGAATTAGCTGCTTCTATGATAGAAGCAATTCAGGCAAATGGAACAGGAACCTCTCTAAAGCATTTCGCGACAAACAATCAGGAAAGTTATCGAATGACAGTCGATGCAATAATCGATGAAAGAACACTTCGAGAAATTTATCTTGCAGGTTTTGAACGAGCCGTTAAAAAAAGCGCTCCATGGACATTGATGTGTGCCTATAACCGCCTTAATGGTGAATATTTAAGCGATAATAAAAAGATATTATCAGACATTCTAAGAGATGAGTGGGGATTTGAAGGTATTGTAATATCTGACTGGGGTGCGGTTAATGATAGAGTAAAATCACTTGAAGCAGGACTTGAAATAGAGATGCCCTACTCTGGCCGTTACAATGTTGAGTCTATAAAAAAGGCTGTAGAAGACGGAACTATTTCAGAAGAAATTCTTGACAGAGCTGTTTCAAGAATAATCAAGATTCTAATTGACGCAAATAACAAACTTGAGAAAAAAGAATCAGGTCGCGGCTTTGATGTAGAAACGCACCACTCTACTGCCAAGAAAGCTGCAGGAGAATCGATTGTTCTTTTAAAAAATGAAAACAATACTCTGCCATTAAAGGAAAATGAAAAAATAGCTGTTATTGGCGAGTTTGCGAAAAAGCCACGATATCAGGGCGCAGGAAGCTCACGTATTAACCCGACAAAAATTGACAATTTTCTTGATAAAATAAAAGAAAGCTATCCTGACGCAATTTTCTCAGACGGCTACACTTTATCAGCTTCAGAACAAAAACAAACTGATGACCAGCTTATAAATCAAGCCGTAGAAGCTGCTGAAAAAGCTGATAAAATAATTGTATTATGCGGACTTCCTGATGAATACGAGTCAGAAGGGTTTGATCGCAAAAATATGAAAATGCCAGAAACTCATAACAGACTTGTCTCAGAACTTGCAAAAACCGGAAAACCTGTTGTTGTCTGTCTTAGTAACGGCTCTCCAGTTGAAATGCCATGGAATAATGATGTTGCAGCAATTATAGAAAGCTATCTTCATGGGCAGGCTGGAGCCGGAGCTCTTGCCGATATAATTACAGGAAAGATAAATCCATCAGGTAAACTATCAGAAAGTTTTCCAATAAAACTTGAAGACTGTCCTTCATCCAGCTACTTTCCTCAAGGCCCACGCCAGGTTGAATACAGAGAAGGCATATATGTCGGATACCGATACTATGACACAGCCAATGTTCCAGTGTTATTCCCATTTGGACACGGCCTTTCATACACAAGTTTTGAATACAGTAATCTTTCTGTAAGCAAAAATGAAATCATAAATGCTGCAAATAAAGCTTCCTTTAATATTGAAGTAAAACTTAATATCAAAAATACAGGAAATGTAAGCGGTAAAGAAATTGTACAAATATACATTGCATCACCTCAGACTGATACTCACAAGCCCGCTAAAGAACTAAAAGGCTTTGACAAGGTTGAACTTGAAGCTGGTGAAGAGAAAGAAATCAGCATTCAACTTGATTACCGCTCCTTTGCTTACTGGAGTACTTACGAAGACGATTGGAAAGTAGACTCTGGCGCTTATAAAATTATAGCTGCAGCATCTTCTATCGATACAAGATTATCTGACATAGTTAATATAGATGATGATTCAATACAATCTGAGAATTTAGAAAACATTAAACTTGCTGAATACAAAAGTATAAATAATAATGCAGATGCTATTCATAATATTTCAGATAATTGTTTTGAAGAGGCTATTGGATATAAACTCCCAGAAAATGTTTTGAACAAAAACTGGAATAGAACAACAACTATTTATGACTTCAGAGCAACATGGATTGGAGAAATACTCTATAAAGGTTCAAAGAAAGTTAACGCTGACTTTGAAGAGAGAATAGAAAATAGCGCAGGAATGTTTGAAGCACAGGCAAGAGAAATGCCTCTAAGAGCTATAGCACAATTTTCAGGTGATTTATGCAACATGGAAATGATAGATGCTTTTATCCTGCTTGGTAAAGGAAAGTTTTTCAAAGGAATAGGAAATTTAATAAAAGCTTATATAAAGCTAAAAAGAGATCGAAAGCTGGATTAATTTTTCCTATAATGGTAATTTGCTAAAATGAAGAAAAGCCTGCTTTTTTTACTAATATTACTACTGCCTTCAGCAGGATTATTTGCGCATCCACACATGTTTGTTGACATGAAACTTAAAGCCGTTTTCAACGAAGACTCCTTTGTTGGGGTCGAAGTTGATTGGCTTTTTGATCAGGTTTTTACAGGTTCAGTCTTGATGGATAATAACATTGGCTGGAAAGACTCTTTCACAGATGATGAAATTGAAATCATCAAATCTACATCTTTTGTAAATCTCGTTAACTATAATTATTTTACCTATTTTAATGTTGGCAGCAGGATGACAACAGCAAAAACATATACAGACTTTACAGCATATATGAAAGATAACAGACTTGGGTATAAGTTCTTTCTTCCATATGAAGGAGAAAATCCTTCCGCCAAAGAGGTTAGAATTGCTGTTTATGATAAAACATTTTTCACTGATATTGCGTATGTAGAAGATAATCCCGCAAGTGTAGATGCGCCAGCAGACAAGCAGATAGAATGGGAACTCTCAGAAAATAAAAACGCGCCTATCTATTATGATAATACTGTCCAGACCGTGGCCAGAGAGGGCACGGTATATTCCGGCCAAGCCTTCCCAATAGAGCTTGTTTTAACTGTAAAATAAACATAACTATTTATGAAAAAAATACCTGTAATATTAATTCTTATATTACTTTTTACAATGTTTTTATCGCCTTTAAGTGCTCAGCAGAATCCTTTTCTTTCCTCAGGAAATGAAACAGCTTCGCCTCAAAAATCTCTACCACCTTCCGCAAAGACAACTAAAGCTTCTAACGCATACTATAATTCAAAGTTTATGCAGAATGTAAAAGCAAAACAAAAAAAACTTCAGGATAAAATCTCAAACTACATTACAGACTATAAAACAGACAAAACCCATAAAAAATTATTCACCTTTATGGCTTTCTCATTTTTATATGGACTTCTGCATGTACTTGGACCGGGGCATAGAAAAATTGCTCTTTTTTCATACTTTATAAGCAAACCTGCAAAATGGAAAAATGGAATGTTTGCGGGTTTTATGACAGCGGTCCTTCACGCATTCTCTGCTATACTATTTATTTTGACACTCTACGCTATAACAAAGACAGCATTGATGAGACGTTTTAATGACATTACTCCAATAATGGAAAAAATAAGTTATGGAATGATTGTTGCCATAGGTATATATATCATCATCAGCTATGTTTACGAGTTAATTAAAAAAAATGCTCATGATAATAATGGAAGAAATCCGGACACAATACTCTTTGTTATTGCCTCAGGTATGGTTCCATGTCCAGGAGCCGCAACAATTATGATTTTTTCAATAGCGGTTAATGTTCCATTGCTTGGAATTTATGCGGTAGCGGCAATGTCGCTTGGAATGGCCTCTGTTTTAACTTTTATACCACTTTTGGCTATATTCTTGCGAACAAGAATAAACCCTGCTGAAAAATGGAATCAAAGAACCGGAGAAATAATTCATACAGCAATATCCTGTTTTGGCGCAATACTGCTCATCCTTTTCGGTTTATTTTTTCTTATTTAAAAAAAGATTGATTTCCTCTTATTTAATTTATATGATCAATATATGAAAGCGTTAATAGTTGTAGATTTACAGAATGATTTTTGCGAAGGCGGAACTCTCGAGGTAAAAAACTCGGAAGAAATTATAACACCAATAAACAGATTGGTAGAACATTTTACGTCAGCTACTTTGCCCATATTTTTTACCAGAGACTGGCATCCTGAAAACCATTGTTCATTCAAGGAATACGGAGGTTTATGGCCAAAACATTGCATCGCCGGCAAAATAGGCGCCTCTTTTAATGAAGAGGTACTAATTCCAGAAGAAGCAAGAATCATATCCAAAGCTGAAAAGCAAAATGCGGATGCTTACTCAGGCTTTGAAGGAACACCGTTGGACAGCAGGCTAAAAGAACGTGATGTAGATTCTATTATCGTCTGTGGATTGGCAACCGATTACTGCGTAAAAAACACTGTCCTTGATGCTTTAAAGTTAAACTATAAAGTTACTGTCACAACAGACGGGATCAGAGCCGTTAATATAAAACCAGAAGATGGCGATAAAGCAATAGAAGAAATGAAAAGCGCTGGAGCTATTATTAGCACATCTGAAAAAATTATTAATTCAGCATTAAACGGTAAAAGATAAGATAAAAAGAGGCTCAAAAAGAATACTTTTTACCAGCTTACTCTTTAATAGCCTCTTTCTTGAAATTAATCTTTCCAGCTCCGAGTCCGGCAACAATTAAAAGAATTCCAATAATCTTTTCAATTGCAATAGAGTGCCCTGTAAAAAGATCAAGAAGAACGCCTGAAAACAATTCTCCCGAATAAATTCCAAGACTGACAACCAAAGCAGGGGCTTTTAATAAAAGAAATGCAATAAAGCCTGTTGAAAAGACTCCTATCAAACCACCGCCAGCAACAACATACCATGGTAAAGTTGATAGAGTTGTCCACTTATTGACAATATGCTCTGAAATCAAATCAGAACCTGATGAAAACAAAAATAATGGAGTTATTAAAATTAAAGCCGAAGTAAAATTAAATATAATTGTTTTGGGAGTTCCGTAATAAGCAGTATTTTTTGAATTCATTGTCTGCTGAACCATTAAAATAATGCCAGGCAGCCATGAAAGAATAATCCAGAAAAACGAGGCTCCAGCTTTATGCCCTATTATAAAAGAACCAGGAATAAGTAAAGCCGGTGCTATTACCCGTTGAAAAATAGGAGATTTTTGTCTATCACCTTTATAGAAACTTTCAGTAACTGATGCCGCAAGAATCTGACCAGCCAGAGAACCGCTTAACGAAAGCAATATTCCGCCTTTTTGAAAAGATATACTCTGAAAAAAGGTAGCAGTAGCTCCTATAGTACCGGCCAAGAGGCAGTAAAATGCTGGCTTTCTTGAAGACTCCCCTTTCAAACGCCTGCCGGTAATAAGAAAAAACAACAAAGCTCCCAACAGCCCACAAACATGTATACATAGTAAAGCCGTTGTTCCTCCTACAGCAGTCTGAAGAAGGCCATTAAAGTTAATCATGATAGTAACAAGAAAGCCGCTTAATACAGATAGAACAATAAACATCTCAGTTTTTTACGCCCATGGTAATTTAGTTTTTCTACGAATAGAGATTTCATCTATAACAGCATTTCCATTCATTTTTAATAGAAATGTTATAGTTTCAGCAATTTCTTCTGGAGTGATCATTTCAGAAGTATCAATATCAGGTCTTACAGCTTTGACCATATCAGTATCTACCCCGCCGGGGAGAATTGCATGAACTCTGATATTTTTATTTTGTAAGTCTTTAGCAACAGCCTTTGTAATTCCGTACAGTGCATGCTTTGAAGCGGTATATAAAGACTGTTCAGCATAACCTTTTTGAGAAACAACAGAACAAATATTTATTATAAAACCAGGATCCGCCTTTTCAAGAAAAGGTACAGCTTTCTGCATTAGAAAAAATGGAGCACGGGCATTTATATTCATAACCCTATTCCAATCATCAATATTATACTCTCCAAAAACTCTCGAATAAGCTATTCCCGCATTGTTTACAAGAATATCCAGATTGTTAAAAGATTTTTCAAAAGCCACAAACAAGTTATCAATGGATTCAAGCTCAGTTAGATCGCGAGGGTAAATAACAATCTTGTTATCAGTCTTGGCTCCTGGCTGGCTTAGAATAAGTTCCCGAGTCTTGTAAAGTTCCTCTTCATTCCTTCCGGTAAGAAAAAGATCGCAGCCAAGCTCAGCCAGAGATCTTGCAATTGCCCGGCCTATACCGCGGGAAGCTCCGGTAATAATTGCTGTTTTCATGGTTTCCTCCATTAAATATTAATTATATGCTATTCTATAATAACAGAAGAAGGTAGGACATATGTCCACAAAAATAAAAATTCAAGATTATTTTTTAAATTATTCAACAGTAAAAGAAATAAATTGGAGAAAAAAAGAATATATATGCAGAGAGGATGAAGAAATAAACTCTCTTAACCTGGTCATATCTGGTCAGTTCAGTGTTTTCAGAACTCTTGGCAATGGTCGTAATATTCTTTACAGAATTTATCTCCCAGGGTCTATAATTGGTGATGTAGAAGTTTTTCTTGGAAGCGAAGAGGCTTCTTGCTCAGTACAATGCATAAAAGAAGCTAAAACACTTTCAATTCCGATGGAGGATATAAGAAATAGCATTCAAGCTAATGCTGAATTTTTATTTACTCTTTCAAAGGGAATAGCCCGAAAACTACATGAGAACTCTGTGGCAGAAGCAGTTAACTCACACTATAGCCTTGAGGCACGGCTTGCTCATTACTTCTTAACTTTTACAGATCCAGATTTAAAGGCTCAAAGTCTTTCTCAATTATCAGAATGGATGGGATGCAGCTACCGTCATCTTACCAGAAATCTAAAAACTATAACTGATAAGGGAGGGATTAGAAATATTGGCGGGAAATATTCTATAGCTGATGATAATATTCTTAAAAAACTTGCAGCCCCCTTAATTACAGAAGGCTCTAGCAAGGTGCTTTTTGAACCCGGAGAAAAAATATCTTAGTGAATAGTCATTAAAATACGCCACTTTTCATAAGGAGTATCAATAGGCATATTCTTTTCTTTTGAAAGCTTTTTTCGTAATTCATCAAGCAAAGGATCATTATACCGTATAAATGGATTAACCTTTAACTCTTGTTCAAGAGTTGTAAAAAGCGGTCTTTCAAGACATTTATTTTTATAAGCAGAAAGAAAAGCATTGCCTGGTTCAAGCTCATTAACAACACCAGTGGTATAATCAACAATATCATGCCCGGCAAAAATACATGTGTCCGACGCAAGTTTTAAAAGTTTTTCTATAGAAGAAAAATAAAGCTTATAATCTTTGGTATAACAGTTACCTACTGTTCCATTAAAAATGGTATCTCCTGAAAGAAGACAAGGCCTTCCGTTCATATAAAAAGTAAAAACAATAGAATCTTTAGTATGTCCAGGAGTTTTTATTGTCCCAATAATTTCAGAACCCAATTTAATTTCAGCAGAACAGGCTTCTGCTGGAGTATAAAACACAGCATCAGATTCTTTTAAAAGCCGCGCGTTCCCCGGAATGTGGTCATAATGATCATGAGTATTTAAAACATATTTAAGAGTAAGGCCTCTTTCCTTAATAGAATCAAGGATATCCTCTACCGCGCCGCCGTCAATTGCGGCAGCCTCAACACCATCCCAAAGGAGATAAGCAAGGTTGCCGTCTGAACCATAAGGGAATTGTAAAAGTTCCATTTTATTCTCCTCTCAGACTATACTAACTCTCTCATCAAAGCCTTTTTTTTCAGGTCTTCTCTGAGATGCAGTAGCCTTCCCTACCGGAATCAGTATTCTTATAATTCTGTCAGATTCAAGACCGCATAATTCACCTATTATTTCAGCCCTGTTCTCAGATCTTAACCAGCCGTCTACCCAAACTGTATTGTAACCAAGAGCTGTAGCCGCAAGCAAAATATTTTGTGTAGCAGCCGCGCAATCCTCGATATCAAAACTATTACCTTGATAAATAGGAACCGGCTCTTTTGCGATATGGCAAGCTATAAATGCAGGCGCGGTTGTTGTTGCAATGTTCCCTCCCGGGATATCATGAATCTTGGCAATTATTTCAGGATTAGTAATTATAATAAAACCTGTAGTCTGACCATTCTTCCCGGAAGGAGCATCCAATCCAGCTTGAACAATCTTCTTTAAATCTTCAATTGGCAGAGGAGATGTCTCCAGTGTTTTTCTGTAACTATAACGATTTTTTACAACTTCGAAAAAATCCATGTATTCCTCCCAAAAAATATATAGATAGGAAATCTTCACAAACCTAAAAAAGTCTAAAGCTTGGAGAAGATTCCTAAGAGAGTGTTATTATATAATAAAATTAGAGCTCTCTCCAGAAGGCTTATTCTTTAATCAACCACTCCGGAGCAGAGCTCCGAAGTATGGTTGGTTCTGCAAGGAATGGGTTTAGACGGTCAGGTTTTATACCCAACACAAAAATACTCTTTCCAAATAGAAGATTCCGCAGTAGAACTGCGGGGTATTAAACCTTCCCGGCGAATAAACCAATATTATAAAGTACAAACTCTTCAATATGATTTAAAGACCTTATTAAAATTATCCGGTAAATCGAGAAATGGGGTATGCCCTGCTCCATTTATTAATACAAAGTTCTTCTTGGGAGCATTAATATACTCAGAGTACTCTTTAACCATCGTATAGGGTGTAATCCAATCAGAGTCGCCCGAAATGAAAAAAACAGGAACATCAAAATCTTTGTAAAGCTTATAAGCATCAAATTCGTAATACATATACTGTACAAGAGGTTCTTCATGAGTGAAAATAGCTTTTGTATTTCCGGCTATCAAAAACCATTTAAGATCCTGAAGATTTGATACAGGAGAAAATAGCCCCATCGAAATCAACTTAATAGCGCCGCTTTCTTTGTCTCCTTTCAAGTACTTTAGAGAGGTAACAATCATCGTCTCAAGATTTGAGATATCTATATCTGATATATTCTTTTCAGTCTCAAATAAACTGATAGCCTGCTCAAGTGTCTTTTTATCCTCGTCTGAACCTTCAGAATGAGATTTGCTTTCAATCATAGAAATAGCCGCTTTTGCGGCTTCTATCTTACCAAGGTCAAAATCAACAACCTGCCCAACTCCTACATAGGATAAAACCTTGTCTGGGTTGATAGAGGCATATTCAAGACCAAGAACAGTTCCCCAAGATTGTCCCATTATAATAATTTTTTGTTTATCAAACCTCCGCAAAAGGTAATCAACTAACTCATCGAGATCTTGCATCATTACCTGATGCGATAAAACAGTTTTCTTATCTTTATTTCTGTAATATGTTCTTCCGCAGTTTCTTTGATCCCATTGTACAAATGTATAAGAATCTTCAAGATCTGCTTGAAAAATATAGCTAAGGTACCCAATAGGAAAACCTGGGCCGCCATGAATAAACAGGACAATCGGATTATCAGTATTCTCTCCGCGTATACGAATAAACTGTTCAATATCTCCTATTTTAATATACGAAGATTCCTGAATACCATTTTCAGTCTTAATTTTATAACGCAAAATCTGAACCAATTTTATGACTGAAAAGACTAAAAGCAAAAGCACCAATACAGCTAAAATAATTCTTAAAATTTTGAAAAAGATTTTTCCCAATACAAACTCCATAAAAAAAAGCACTAATTATTCTGGCATTAACACAAAAAGTTTACAAGACAGCTTGAAGAAACCTTGGCAATAACATAAACTCGGACATGGACACACAGAATAATTTAGAAAATTTTACAAAGCAGTTAGATTTTATCCGAGAAATAGACAAAGTTAAGTCAATATTCAGACAAACACCTATTACAGACAAATCAAGAAAAGAAAATGACGCTGAACATTCCTGGCATTTAGCGATGATGGCAATGATTCTATCTGAATATGCCCCTGAAGGCACAAATATTTTAAGAGTCATAAAAATGGTTCTTATTCATGATCTTGTTGAGATTGACGCAGGAGATACCTATCTCTTTGACGAAGCAGCTCAGAATGATAAGGCTGAACGAGAACAAAAAGCAGCAGACAGAATATTTGGTATTTTACCTGAAGAAAGCAGCAAAGAAATAATGAATCTTTGGCATGAATTTGAAGAGCGGAAAACCCAAGAAGCAGACTTCGCGTATCTTATGGATAGATTTCAACCTTTTATATTAAATATCACAACAGAAGGTATTTCGTGGCTTGAACATGGAATAAAGGCTTCACAGGTTCTTACAAGAATCACACCGGCAGTTGAAAAATATCCTTTATTTATGGACTACCTGAACAAAAATGTAAAAATGGCAGTTGAAAAAGGTTGGCTAAAGGAAGGTTGATAATTGTTTGCCACACCAATTATCTAAGCCACTTTGGTGTGGGATTTTTCATTGGAGTTACATCTGAAGTATCAATTTCCTGATAGATATAATGAAGAAAATCTTTTTCTTTATAATTATTACAGTC
>JAQQAK010000144.1 GCA_028527945.1 Spirochaetaceae bacterium | reverse complement strand
TAAACCGCGTCAATATTTTTCTGCTGAAACGCAGGATTATGAATATCCGGTGATTTTGAATGCATTACAGGATTTCCAATTATACCAAAAACCTTTGTATTCTCATTAAGATTATTATAATTATAAAGTTCAGACATTATTTCAGGATTAACATGCCCTGGGGCAGCTTTGCCTGATGAGCAAAATGTTAGCATGCTGCCAAAAACTCCCGCAAGAATCCTTGACGGAAAACCGTAATCTCCCATCCCCACAAGAATATAATCTGTCAAGAACGGGCCATTTGTACAGGAATACCCATTAGACAATTCTATTTCTTTCTGTATATCTTTATGTGCTTGAACAATTTTAAGAAAATCCTCTGTAGAGTTAGACATAACAGCAGCTTTTGGAATAAATCTGTTACCATAGCTGTTTTTTATAATTCTCTGTGCAAGGTTATCAGGAACTCCTGTAAAATCGTGAAAAGATTTTATAACCTTAACTCCAGAGTCTTCTGCTTTTTTGACAAGAAGCTTTTCATCAGAAGAATCAGCATCATCTTCAATATCAAAATAAGCCCAATGCCCATCAAGTGCTTTTGAAAGGATCTCTGCACGTTCTGCAATACTTAAAGTTTTATCATTTCCACCATCTTTTGGCCATCGAAAAGTAAGAATACATGGAAGTTTTATTTTTGAAGGGAATTCAGCTAATAAATGATATTCAGAGGGTAAAAGATAATCTGCCCGTATTTCAACCGCATCAATATACTTGATGCTTTTTTCTATTGTTCCAAGCGCCTCATTCAATGTTTCTTCTGTACAACTAAGACAAATCATTAGATCCCCTTCATTCAATAATATAATTTCAACGGACTATATAAAGATAAGCTTCATATAAAGCATTTTCTTTAAAGTACAAACGCAGTTTTAACGGCCCGCCTTTCCAAGGAAGATTATAATAAAGGTCATTTTCTGTTTCAATCCAGGGATTTCCAAAAGAAGTTTTAACAGACTCAACAGAACTGCCAAAACCAACACCGTCAATAAGACCTTCCATACCAACAGAAAGTCTAAGTTGAACAGCTCTTCCGGAAATGAACCATACAGTAGGCCCGTTTTTATACCATATAACCCGCTCAGCTTTACTTTTTATTTCTGAAGGATTTATTTCAACAGGCTCTAAACCGTAGAACCTTGTTAATTTTCTTTCAACAAGACTTTCATCCATATCCATAAAATTCGTCCAATAGGAAAATCCTGATTGTGCAGAATCTATAAAACCTTCCTGAGAAAAACAAAAAGAAAAAGGAATAAACAATAAAAAGCTGATAAATAGTTTTAATTTAAAACTCATCTAAGCTCCTTTTCTATTTTTGCAAGTTTATTCTGTATGCCTTTGTCATTAGGGCTTAAAATAGCAGCCTGCTTGATATAACGGTAGGCCTTTCTGACATCTCCCATTTCTACATAAAGATCTGAAATTGATACCAGAGCTTCAATGTTTTTCAAGTCTTCAAAAAGAGCTGAACGTAATGCTTGAAGCTGAGACTCATCTGAATCAGCTGTAAGACTTTGAAGATAATAAAGTTCACTACGATACTCTGCATCGTCTTCTATTGCTAATTGTTCATCTATAACACGTCTTACCTGAAGTCTTCTTTCCATATCTAAAAGAGATTTTATAAAAGCTATGGCAGCGCTTGTGTCTCCGGGATATTTTTTATATAAATCTGCCGCAATATCCAAAGCTTTCTCATTTTCGCCCTGCGATCTCCATACAGACCAGGTTTTTAAGCCGGCCTTAAGAGACATATCTTCAGAAGAAAGTTTATCAGCATATTCTGAGGCAGCCTCCCAATCCTTGGTTTCAACTGCGTCATCTATTAAAACTATTAAATTTTCACTATCAGAAGTTTGAACAGAATCTTCTCCTGTAAGTATCTCACGGCCTTCATCCTTTCGACCAGTAAGCATGAGAACAGCACCATAAGCCTGTTCTATTTGTTTATTTGAAGGATATTTCTGATGCCCCTTCTCAAGAGTCTTTAGAGCACTTGCGTTATCACCATTTTCCCGTTCAATATCAGATTTGATAAGATAAAAACTGGGCGACTCCCAATTTGCACGTTCAAGAACATCAATAAGACGTTCTGCCTGCGTGAAATTCCCCTGCTCCATAAATATTTTTGCTCGCATAATAAGAATATCAGGATTATCAGGTTCCATTCTAAGAACGTTGGACGACATATCAAGAGCACCATCATAATCTTTTGCTTTAAAAAGTGTTTCAGTAGCTTTTGTAAGAATATCAATAGAATACGGATACTGAGCAGCCAAAAGATTCATTATTTCAACCGCGGCACTATGTTTGCCTGTATTTGAATATATTCTTGCGGTACCTATTTCTGCGGGATAGCATGACGGATCCATTTCAAGAGTTCTGGAATAATCGGCAAGAGCCGCGTCATACTGAGCATTACGCTCTGCTATAAAACCACGTAAGAAAATTGGCAATACAGACTTGTCGTTCATCTGGATTGCCTGATTTATATAATCAAGAGATGCAGTTTCTATACTCTTATTTTCTGTATATAAAACTGCGACAGGCATTACGAGTACTGTAAAAAAACTTATATCAGCCTGCTTAAGCTCCGGTATTTCACCATTTTCAATTTGTTTAAAAAGTTCAGGAAAAATACTGCCGGAAGGAGTCTCTATCTGGAGCTCTCCGGCAGCTACCGGATAAACATGAGTTAAAAGCTGTGCGGCAATATACGAAAACTCTATTCCTTTCTCAGACTTACCGACCTCGGACTCTTCAAACATACGTATTACAGCCCTTAGAGTATCAGGAGAGGCAACGCTTAAATTTCGTTTACAGGTCTCGAGTATATCTATCTCAACACGGCTCACATTAATTTCGCTACTGTCCTGAGTTCCAGAATCAGTAGCACATCCGAAGAGTAATAGAGAAAAAATTAGAATAAGACAGGCATAACGCTTATTGCACAGTTTTTTGATCCCTCATTAACACATATATTTTATTATTGCGTCTGCAAAGTCTGATGTTGAGACTTCTTTAGCGTTTTCCATTAATCGTGCAAAGTCGTATGTTACAACTTTTTGAGAAATTGCGGCGGTAATTCCATCTTCAATAAGCTTGGCAGCTTCATTCCAACCCATATATTCAAGCATCATGCGTCCTGAAAGGATGATTGAACTTGGATTAACCTTGTTAAGCCCGGCATATTTTGGAGCAGTTCCATGTGTTGCCTCAAAAATAGCAATTCCGCTTGTATAGTTAATATTAGCTCCGGGAGCAATACCAATTCCTCCAACCTGAGCAGCAAGAGCGTCAGAAATGTAATCACCATTCAAGTTCATTGTTGCAACAACATCATATTCAGCAGGTCTGGTTAAAATCTGCTGCAAGAAAGCATCCGCGATAACATCCTTGATAAGTATTTTACCATCAGGTACATCACCACCACAGGCATCCCAGCTTACAACCTTATCAGCAAATTCTTTTTCAGCAAGCGCGTATCCCCATTCACGGAAAGCACCTTCAGTGAATTTCATGATATTACCTTTATGAACAAGAGTAACTGTTTTTCTGTTATGTTCAATAGCGTATTCAATAGCAGCTCTTACAAGTCTTTCTGTTCCGGATTTACTTATTGGTTTAATACCAATACCAGAATCTGCGTTTACGTTCCAACCCATTTCATCTTTAAGAAATTTAATCAGCTTTGCGGTCTTGTCTTCACCTGAAGCAACCTCAAATCCTGCATAAACATCTTCTGTATTTTCTCTAAAGACAACCATGTCAACTAAATCAGGTTTACAAACTGGGCTGGGGATTCCTGGATAATGTTTTACAGGCCGCTGGCAAACATATAGATCAAGCTTTTGCCTTAAAGCAACATTAAGACTCCTGATACCACCGCCAACTGGAGTAGTCAAAGGCCCCTTTATACCAACAAGGTATTCCTTGAATGCTTCTTCAGTATCAGCCGGAAGCCATTCTCCGGTTTTATCAAAAGCCTTCTGACCAGCCAAAACTTCCATCCAATCAATTTTACGTTCACCATTGTAAGCCTTCTCTACAGCAGCATCAAAAACTCTTACAGCAGCAGCCCAGATATCAGGACCGATACCATCGCCTTCGATAAAAGGAACAACAGGGTTTGATGGAACAGAAAGTGAACCATCTTTCATTATAATTTTTTCACTCATAGTGATTTACTCCTAATTAATAAAAATAAAAGGAATCATTGATCCCGGTAACTGATTGTATCAGAATGAATTGTGGTATTCAACTTTGATTTAATTTTTATTTTATAGAATCTTGAGATGTATTTACCATCTTTTGTGAGACTCTTATAAAAAAATAGTCTTTAAATACTCAGGATAGAATTAATAAAGAACTTATGGTATTATTCGGCTGTAATGAAAAAGATTGTACTAACATCATTTGTCCTGATTTTTATTTTATTATTTACAGGCTGCCGTAATCCTAAACAATGGTTTTATAGTCGTTTTGTTGATCCTGTTAATTATTATATAGTTGGAGATTCAAACAATAAAAAAGAGCTTCGTAAACTTTTTTATGAGAAAGAGTTAAGAGAAGGAGAATATGAAAGTACATTCACAGTAATGCAGCAAATTATCAAGCTGCTGCTTAATGCTGATGAGAAGGCCAAGCTAAACCTTTTTCTGACAACTTATACAGAAAATAATCCGGAAGATCCTTTTAACGCTTATTATCTTCTTGTTGTGGCCAGAGATTATCAAAACTCAGATGCCTACCCCTTTGCGACTCATTATTACGAACGTATCCTCAGGAATTTTCCGGATCTTCTGGTACATGGAGAATCTATTCATAACGTATGCCTGAAAAATCTGACACAGATGGTAGAAGAACCTGAATTAAGAATAAATTATTACAAGGAACTTATGGCTCGTTTTAGCGAACCTAATCCTCTGTACCCGGATATAGATCTTATAGACAAAGGCCCGGTTTATTATTACATGGCCAAAACCTATGAAGAACTTGGGGAATGGGAATTAGCCATTCAGGCTTACAGAAATTATCTTCAATACCCCGATTGTGAAATTCCAGGTTCCCCTGATGTATATAATGATATCAAAGATATGATAGCATTTTATGATTACAGAGATAAAAGCTGGATTAGAGATAACCTTGAAGATTTAAAACAGCATGTTCAATGGGCCATCTGGGCAAGGAATCCTTACAGATTAAATCAATATAGAGCCAAGGTAAACTTTTTCGCTACTGCGTGGGAAGAAAACGCCAACAAAGAAGCGACTATCGATGATGTTGAAGGATTTTACTCTGATTTGGGTGTTTTTATGACTTCACGCCTTAGATGTTCAAATGAACTTGACTCTAATTCGAACCTGCAGGAAGCCTACCTCGAAACATGGGGTTGGTCATATAGAATTCCAACATGGTATTTATACTTCAGAAAAATATCATTTCCTGCCGATCCTGAAATAAACGGTAAATGGGAATGGGTCGGTGTATATTTGGGAGAAAAACCTTTTTCAGGTAGAGATGAAGATTAAAACGATAAATAAAATATTTTTATCTATTTTTGCTCTAATAATATCATCAAGTTTGTACGCGGAACTACCTGAAGGCTTCAATATTCCTGAACAGGATATAGGCGGGCCATGGGTATACTCTATTGAAATTCCAGATGATCCTAAAATCGAACATTATATAAAAGAATATGAGAGCTTAGGCGGCCAGAAAACAATGATTTCAATCCTGAAAAGAGGAGCGCCTTATCTTGGATTTATTTACAACAAACTAATTGAACAGGGACTTCCTCCGGAATTAATGTATTTACCGGCTATTGAATCAGGATTTATATCAAAAGCCGTATCAAGAAGCGGGGCTTCTGGTTTTTGGCAGTTTATGATGAACAGTATTTATCCATATGATATGGAAGTTAATGAATGGAGAGATGATAGAAGAGATTTCTGGATAGCGACAGAATCAGCTATTCACAAACTTCAACTGAATTACGAACAGACCGGAAGCTGGACTCTTGCTCTGGCCGCATATAACTGTGGCTTAGGAAGAGTAAAAAGAGCAGTAAAAGCCGCCGGGACAACAGACTATATCGAATTGTATGAGCTTGGGTATTTGCCAAAACAGACAAGAAATTATGTTCCAAAGTTTTTCGCTTTCACATATCTTGCAAGCCGGAGCGCTTCTTTAAATCTTAAAACAGCGCAATTTCTTGATATGCAGTCAACAAGAGAATCTGACAAATGGGAACGAATAAAACTTGATAGGGTAATTAATTTGGTGATGCTTTCTTCAAAATCAGGAATACCTCTCTCAATCATAAACAGCGCAAACGCAGAGCTTAGAGAAGGCATAACTCCTCCAAACTCAAACAACTATTATCTGAAAATACCACTTAAATATTCAGAAACAGTAAAAAATACATTATCTAAACCTCAAAACTCATTAATGCATTTCTATATTCATGAAATACGTGACGGAGATACCCTCTACGCGCTTTCAAGACATTTTGGGGTAACAGTTTCAATGATTCAAATGTATAACCCCGGAGCAAAGGCATCTTCTCTCAGAACTGGACAGAAAATTATCGTTCCAGCATTGAAAGAAGTAGAACCATATAATCCGGAATATAAGGCTCCTGAACAATGGAGTAGTTTTATTTCTTATACAATTGCCTCTGGCGACACTTTGTGGAGCATTTCAAGAAAATTTGGAACAACAGTAGCCGATATCTCATATAATAATAAATTATCACCTAAAGACACTTTAAAACCAGGAGCAATAATAAAGGTTCCGAAGGTAACAAATAATGAAGAATAAAATTTCTATTTTTTTTATAGTCAGTATATTTACTCTATTCTCAACAACCCAAGTCTTTTCTCAATATGAAATAAAAACAAATACTGAAATTTCATGGGCAACTGATGTCATAACAATAGAAGCGACTGTAGATCTCCCTGATGATGTAACAAACATAACATCAGAACGTTTTAAGATTACTGAATTTATTGACAGAAAATTGACTAATATTGCAATGTCAGCTTTCAATGATATATATCTTGATTCCTTGACAACACTTGGAGACTTTTTTTCTTCAAGCATGCAGGGTCTTACTGATTTTGATCAGATAAATATAGATAAAAACCATATTTCCAGCAGCATGAGTCTGAATCTTGATTCTGTAACCAATTATTATAAATACGACATAAATAAAGAAATTATCCCATTAATAATTACCCATAAAAAAGGAGCTCCAATACCTGAAGAACTCAACTATGAACCAAGCGCAAATTTCAGTGGTATTATAATTTACGCAAAAGATGAGCTGCCTTACTACGGCGAACAAGGTAGAAAACTTTTAAAACCAGCAATTTTCCCCAAATTGTATACCGAGAAAATGGATCAAGTTGTAACTTATAAAATGGCGGATCCCGAATTCCTCTCTAAATGGGGTTTCGTTCAATATACATATGATTTAAATGAACTCAAATATGAAGAACGTATAGGAAGGTATCCATTCAGAACAACGGCTGAAGGAATATTTGGAAATAATTGCACAGACATTCTTATTACAGAAGAAGCGGCCCGAAAACTTCTATATAATCCGGCAAACAGAAGACTGATTAAAGAAGGCCGAATACTCATTATAATCAATAAAGAAGAAAATCCTAAACAAGAAAACTCTATCAAAAAAATAGCGACCTCTTCTGTAAATTAAAAACAAACATCTTTTGCTTAGTTAAAACTTTCTTGTTTGAAAAAGTATAAAAAAGTATACAATTTTCCCCTTGCCTAAAACACGATTTAAGGTAAAATAATGTACTGTCACAGGAGGAAGAATGTTTTCAAAAAAAATACTGAATGCAACTTCAATAATTATATTTGTTTTATTACTATTTTCATGCGGCTCAAGATATACGGGCTGGGCAGTTTTATATATGGATGATACGGAGCAAAATCTCAAAGCTGGAAAAGTTTATCCGGTTATTCAGGAATCAGAATTAAGAGATGTATACACAATTGAGACTGAAGAGTCTAAAACACCAGTTGATGTACCAAGATGGAATATGTCTTTTTTTGAAAAAAAAGAAGAAGCCCAAACATTGGCAAGCGCGTATGCAAAATGGGTTCCGTATTACGCGGAGTCAACACTTAACGGTTTATCAATAAGGCAGGAACCTTCTGCTGAATCTGATCGTGTTTATAAACTACGCAATGGTCAGACAATAAAGATCATAGGAAGAACTGATGAAACAGAAAATATTGCGCATCATGACGGGTACTGGTATCAAGTTCTTACTGAAGATGGCGCTACTGGTTTTTGCTTTGATAAAAATCTTAATGTCTACAACAAGAACAAAGGGATTATTACAGACACCAATAAGATTGATACTGAACTTTTAAATAAAATTATCAGCAGAACTTATAGACAGGATTATTTCTCTCAGATGATTCGAGCGAATACAATAGATCTTAAAGAGTTCAAAACAACAATAGGCCTTTTTGCGTTCCCTGAAGAAAATAAAATAGTTCTTACAAATCTTAATTTTCAGGAAGTATTTGAATATACAGGTATAACACAAAATAACAGTGGAAGGTTTATCTTTGAAGGAACATCTCTTCAGATTGATTACCGCAATGAAAATACTATTGCAATTTATTACACACATAATCATAAAGAATACGCAGAAATAATGTCTTATATAGAAGATATTGACAAAATCATTTCTGATGAAATTGACCGAAGGCAGAATATTATAGGTAAAATAGAAAAACTTGGAACAATTTCAAGTAATGCTTATGGAAAGATTTCTTTTACAGGGAATAGTTCTTTTGTATGGGAAAACTATGACAGACTAATACCCAATGTAATTCCAGCTACAGCCGGAACTAAAGGTAAAATTTCATTACAGCATTTTCCTTCATCATCTTTAAGAACAGATTACGATGGAGTTTTATCTTTTACCTTTGCAGACAACAATGAAGAAGTAAATTTTCTTTTTACACTTTCTGAACTTGGTATAAAACTTGTTTTTGTTCCAAACTCTGATATCTACAAAAATCTTGTCAGCAAAGAGAATGTTTCAGCCTTGGTTATATTTATGTCTGGGGCTCGGTAACCTTACTTTACATCCATGTAAAGTAAGGTTTGCAAATTAAGATCGGAAGAG
>JAQQAK010000143.1 GCA_028527945.1 Spirochaetaceae bacterium | reverse complement strand
ACCTATTATCTGGCAATATATCGGGTTTTACATGGTTATTCTTATTTCAGCTATAGCTTCAATTGATAAAGAGATTTTTGAAGTAGCTGAGCTTGATGGAGCAAATGGTTTTCAAAGAGCTATAAAAATCGTATTGCCGTTAATTAAAAATACCATTCTTGTTTGTGTAACTCTTTGTATTGCAGGAAATATGAAAGTTTTTGATCATATTTTTGTTATGACTGCAGGAGGTCCCGGTAACGCGTCAAATGTTATGGCTCTTTATGGGTATAAAATATCTTTTGACCAACAGAATATGGGATATGGAACAACTATTTCTGTTGCTATTTTTATAGTAAGTCTTGCTGTTATAGGCGGGTCTCAAAAACTTGTAAGGTTTTTTACGAAGGATAAGGAGGCTGTTTAATAATGAGTAATAATTCTGCTAAAAAAGAAAAAAATTCAGTTTATCTTACAAAAAAGATTGGGGTAGGTTTTCAATCTGTTTTATTAAACGGCATTCTTGCTATTTTTTCATTTACCTGTATATTTCCGCTGCTGTGGTTATTTTACTCATCTTTAAAAGTTAAAAGAACTTTTAATGCTGATATTATTGGTTTGCCAAAGTCTCCTACATTTTCAAATTATATAAGAATAATGACAAATCCTGATTATCATATATGGTCATCTATGATTAACAGCGCGAGAAATACAATAATTTCACTGCTTCTTATAATTTTGTTTGGTTACATAATTGGGTACATTCTTGCCAGGGTAAAATTCAGGGGAAGCGGGGTTATGAAGATAATGTTTCTCATGGGCTTGGTTATTCCTGTTTATTCACTGATGGTTCCCGTCTACGTTTTATTCAATCGTGCTGGGCTTTCTAATCAGTGGTTTACCCTTGTTATTCCATATTTGGCATTTGGACTTCCTATTGTAATATTTCTTGTAGAAGGGTATATAAAAACTGTTCCTAAAGAACTGGAAGAGGCTGCTGCAATTGATGGAAGTAGTTTTACCAGAACATTGTTTCAAATTATTATGCCAATAGCCAAACCAATTCTTGTTACCGCTGGTATTATACAAACATTTTTTTGCTGGAATGAATTTGTTTTTGCTTTGCTTCTGATTAAGGATCAAAGATTACAACCTGTTCCTCTGGCAATGACACAATTTACTGGTCAGTTCTCATCT
Organism: Spirochaetaceae bacterium; assembly: GCA_028527945.1. Taxonomy (GTDB): domain Bacteria; phylum Spirochaetota; class Spirochaetia; order UBA9216; family UBA9216; genus Thalassospirochaeta. The sequence continues at coordinate 22,254 of JAQQAK010000143.1, read as the reverse complement.
GACTATCCAAAAATTATGGCCGCGCTTTTACTAACAATGAGTCCCATCCTAATTTTTTATTTTGTATTCAGTAAACAGATTATTAAAGGTATGGTTACTGGCGCGGTTAAGGGGTAATAAGAGTCTTTCTTGTTTTTAGAAAAAGATGTCCGCTTCTTTTTGAGGCAGACATCTTTTTTTAGGTTAATTGTAATCATGACGTTGCCATAGATAATTTCAAAATATTAGTGACCGTAGTCTCCGTATTTCTGAAACCATTGGCCTGTTTTTTTAATATTTATTGTGCTGAAATAGCGTTTTTTATAAAGTTGGCCATACCGTTTACCATTTCTTCTTCAGAATCTGCAGCTGTACCGGCATAGAGCTTCATGCGTTCCATATAATAATCACTGCAGTACGCAAATTGTACCATCATAACAAGATTATCTATGCAGAAAGACGCTATGCCGGGGTGTAGATCTTTTCTCAGTAACCCCTTTTTAGCCGCGTCTGCAATAGTTTCATGATACAGTTTAGCTGTAATCCCTTCCATCTTAAGAGAGATCTTTTTTGCTAAACTACTTAGCCCCTCAGTTGAAACATCAATGTAGATCTGGTTTATTTCACGGTAGTTCTTTGAGTATTCAACAGAAACTCTCAGCATGGTTTCAATCTTCTCAAAAATATTTCCACCCCCGTCGAGAATCCGCGTAAGGGCTTCTTCCAGAAGGGTATAGCCAAGATCCAGAATCGACATAAACAGGGCTTCTTTTGATTTAAAATAACGGTACATTCCGCCTATGCTTATACCAGCGTCGCGCGCTATTGTATTTATACTTGCCGCATTATATCCCTTGGATGAAAACTCGGCTATTGCAATATCAAAGATACGTTTACGTTTTTCTGCTGTAATTTTTTCAAAAGCTTTCTCATGGTATTTCTCGTCACTCATCTCAGACTCCGTTCCCATTTTGTCAGATTCATCATAAAAGAACCAGTGCGCGGCTGGTTTAAGGTTTTCAATTGTCATCAAGCTGCTTCTCCTTTCCGGAATAAAAAAAATCTTGCGCGTCCGGATTTTGCGGTGTAGAATTATTATAAGCGAGCGAGTGCTCGCACGCAATAGGTTGATTCAAATAATTATGGAGGTAAAAATGCCTGATTCAAATGTAAAGGCGAGGTGTAATCTCTTTGCGGTGCTGAGGGGAATAGAATACCTGGTTGAAAACGATTCCGATTGTAAGGATCTCGTAGCTGGAGTAAATCTTGCTATCCAGTTTAACGTGTCCGGAGGACCAAGCGGAAATTTATCATTTAAGGACGGCCGGGCAGAGATGAAGAGTGGAAAACACAAGAGCAATATCGTTCTGTACTTTTCATCACCGGAACACTTCAACAAGATGATTGATGGTAAAGCGAATCCAATTCCGCTTAAGGGACTGCACCGTCTGGGTTTTTTGTCCGGCCCATTTATGAAACTCGCGGACAAACTTAACTATTATCTACGTCCGGAAGGTGAGCTTCTTTTCAATCCTGAATATTTCAGGATAAATACCGAGCTAACGGCTTATACTGCCTTTTTTGCTCTAGCTGAAATAGGTAATTATGATCCTCTTGGTATGATGTCTGGCTCCCATATTCCGGACGGTATTCTTCAAATTAAGGTAGATGACGGTATAGGAATTTATCTTGAGGTAAGGAACGGAAAGATGAACTGTGTTAAGGGGCATCATGAGGATCCAAGAGCTATTCTCTCCTTTAGTAGTCTTGAATCTGCTCATAAGCTTCTTAATGGACAGCTTGACACCTTTACCGGACTTGGCAGCGGAGAGATGTGTATGCGCGGATTTATTCCCATGTTAGATAATATGAATCCGATTCTTGACCTTGTTCCCCAATATTTAAGTTAGAGAGGAAATACAATGGAAGAAACAATCACCAACAAATTATATACAAATAAAAAATCAATGGAAATTTTTCAGCGTGGACTGAAGGTTCTACCAGCTGGTATTCCCGGACATCTGGGGCCAGTACAGTCTCAGTTCATTCCAACCTCAGCCTATCCCCTATACGCAACCAGGGCTAAGAACTCTTATTTCTGGGATGTTGACGGTAACCGCTATATTGACTATATGTGCGCTTACGGGCCAAACGTTCTAGGCTACAACAATGAGCTTGTAGATAATGCCGCGATGGAGCAGTTCAAAAATGGAAACTGTATGCCTCTTCCGGGGATAGCGCAGGTCGAGCTGGCTGAACTTCTATGTGATACCATAACTATTGCTGACTGGTCTTTTTTTATGAAAAACGGCGGAGACGCGACAGGTTTTGCAAAGATGGTTGCCCATGCTGCTACTGGCCGTGACAAGGTTGTTATGATAGAAGGCGGTTACCATGGTGTTACTCCATGGACACAGTCTCTTACTCATGCCGGAATTACTCCTGCGGATGTAGAAAATAACTTGATAATTAAATGGAACGACGCGGCCGCTTTTCAGCGTGTAGTTGATGAGAATCCCGGACAAATAGCAGCCTTTATCAGTACTCCATATGATCATCGCGTTTTTGCTGACAATGTTCTTCCGTCTGATGGTTACTGGCAGAAAATAAGGCAAATTTGTGATGATAACGGAATTGTTTTAATTATTGACGATGTACGTTGCGGCTTCAGGCTTGATACAGCAGGCTCGGCGGAATATTTTGGGTTTAAACCTGATCTCGCCTGTTACTGCAAGGCTCTTGCTAACGGTTACAATATTTCTGCTGTCGTAGGACGTGATTCTCTTAAAGATGCCGCCGCAAAGGTTTTTTATACCGGGAGCTACTGGTCAAGCGCTGCTCCGATGGCTGCCGCTATAGCTTGTATTAATGAGTTAAAAAGAATAGATGGCGCAAAGGTTATGATCGAAAAGGGGAAAAAACTGACCTCTGGCCTTGTAGAGGCTGCAAAGGATGCTGGTATTACCTTGAAGATCAGCGGCATTCCGTCAATGTTTTTTATGAGAATAACCAACGATGATTCGCTTATGATGCAGCAGGAGTTTTGTGCTGAGTGCGCAAAACGAGGAGTCTTTTTTGTGAGTCATCATAATCACTTCATAAACTGTTCACTAACAGATGAGGATATACGAGACACTGTCGAAATAGCTGCTGAAGCTTTCAGGATAACAGCTCAGAATAATATTGACCGGCTTAATAGATAAAATTTGAGGGAAGGACAAATGGGAGTTGAAAGAGAAGAATTACTGCGCCTTGAAGAAAAGGCACGAGATCTGCGTAAGCTTATTATAGATACTGTAGTCTGGGCCGGCTCCGGCCATGTTGGAGGAGCGTTGAGTTCGATTGATATTATTACCCTGCTTTACTACAAATACTTAAATATTGATCCAACGCGTCCTGACTGGGAAGACCGCGACCGATTTATTCTGAGTAAGGGGCATATTGGTGTCGGCTTTGCTCCGGTACTGGCAGATCTTGGTTTTATTGATCATAAGCTGCTCAAGACCTATAACCATACCGGCTCAGAGCTTGGTATGCATCTTGACCGAGCCAAGGTTCCGGGGCTCGACGCGTCGACAGGCTCTCTTGGACACGGCCTACCTATAGCTCTTGGCCTTGGGTTGTCCGCGAGATTAAAGGGGCAGAGCTTTAAAACCTATTGCCTGATGGGTGACGGTGAATGCGATGAGGGCTCAATCTGGGAAGCCGCAATGGCTATAGCCCATTACAAGCTTACCTCAGTTATTCCGATAGTAGACCGCAACCGATGCATGATAGACGGCAGAACCAATGATGTAATGATACTTGAACCATTCTGCGACAAGTGGAGAGCATTTGGCTTTAATGTTATCGAGGTGGACGGCCATGATATGCCAGCCCTGTGTGAGGCTCTTGATACTGCCGCTGAGGCTCAGGACAAACCAATTGCTATTATCGCTAACACAAAGAAGGGCTGCGGTGTTGAGTTTATGGCGGATAATTACCGCTATCATTACGCGAGCTTTGATGCTGAAAAGGCTGAGGCCTGCAAAATTGATATAGATAAGTATCACGACGCGCGGGCAGCCGCTTTATAGGAGAAAAAATATGGGCGGACTTAATTATACAATGATAGACACGGCCAAGCTTTCCACGGCCGAATTATATGGAAAGACGCTGACGGATCTGGCAGAAGATCACCCCGAGATTGTCGGGCTTACTGCTGATCTGGCAAAATCAACAAAGATAGGTGTTCTGGGTGAGAAATACCCCGACAGGCTGTTTAATCTTGGAATCGCTGAACAAAACCTCTTAGGCACGGCAGCCGGAATGGCGCTGAACGGCATGGTTCCATTTGTTTCAACCTTTGCTGTATTTACATCGATGAGGGGGCTTGATCAGGTGCATACCGATATCTGCTACCAGAATCTGAACGTTAAAATGATAGCAACCCACGCCGGATTGTCTTTTGGTCAGGCCGGTTCTACTCATCACTGCACTGAGGATCTAAGTATTATGCGGGCAATGGCTAACTGCAAGGTAATTGCTCCGGCAGACGGAATGGAGACGGCTATGGCTGTTCGTGCTGCCTATGAGACCCCGGGGCCTGTTTATATAAGAATCAACAGGGGTTTTGATCAAAAGGTATATGATAATCCTGATTTCGGATACGAGCTTGGAAAGGCTGTTGAGCTTCATGAGGGAACCGATCTTACTATTATCGCCTGCGGCCCCGCGGTATGGAGCGCGCGTGAGGCTGCCAATGTACTGGAGCGTGTCGATGGAATTCGGGCAAGGGTTCTTGATATGCATACAATAAAACCCCTTGATGCCGAGGCTGTTCGTGCCGCCGTGCATGATACCAGGCGTCTTATTACCGCGGAGGATCACAATATTGTCGGGGGACTCGGAAGCGCTGTAGCGGAGGTTATTGCTGAAAGCGGCAAGTCCTGCGCGTTTAGAAGGCTTGGTGTTCCTGATACCTTTTCAATTATTGGTCTGCATGAGGATCTGATGGCCCATTACGGATATGACATGAATGGTATTCTTGAGACTGCCCGTGATTTGATGGGCGCTGATTTTGAGGATGATGATGACTGGGATGATGAGATTTAGGCAATGAGTAAAGTATACGATGATGATTATTACACAAACCGTATCTTTCTTGATTCTGTTCTCCCTGTTTTGAAGCCGGTAGCAGAAGGCAAGGAATCTTTAAGAAAGGCATGGCAGGGTAAAAGCGGTATATGTCAGATAAGTTGCATGACACCAGGCGAGGTTCGGGATGATGGCAGCTCAATAGAAAAGGACGGCACGCATTTCGTTATTGAAGACGGTGAATGGACGGTTAAGCGGGGTATCTGCGAAAGCTGGCCAAAGGTTGAGCTTGTGTTCAAATCACGAAAGCACCTTAATAATTTTTTTAAGGGCAAGCAGTTTCCTCTGCCGTCAATGAAGGGTGTCTTTGGCGGGGGGGGGCTCTTTCTCCTGTTTATGAAGGCCCTTCTCGCAATGGGGGGGCTTCTCGCTTCGAAGGAGCCTCCAGCCGATGATGAGGACGCGCGCCTTCTTGTCAAGTGTATGTTTTATCTGCTATCTACAGGAATAAGTACACTGAACAAGCTTGAGCACCCTAAGGTTCATCCTTGGGTGGCTGCCAGTCCTGATCGGGTTTATGCCTGGGCTGTTGGTGATGATGAGGAGCTGGCCGCTTACATCAGGATAAAGGCCGGCAAAAGCAAGGCATCACGCGGGGTATACAGGCGCAGTATGCCTTTTTTTACAATGCGTTTTGACTCTGTTCCTTCAGCCCTCGGAATACTTCTTGGTACTGATGATATGATCGAATCAACTGTCAGCGGAAAGCTTGCCATGGAGGGCGGCCCTGAATACGGTGCCCAGCTTGGGGATCATATGATGCTTATTGGCGATCTGATCCAGTAGGAGGCGGTAATGAGAATAAGATCTCTTTCACACGCCGGAATAACCGTGTCAAATCTTGAGGCGGCAGCCAGATGGTACTGGGATGTCTTTAAGCTTCCACTTGTCGCCTTGAGCGAAATGAGTAAAGCTGATCTTGAGAATATGAGGGTCTTGTACCGGCTTGATGACTGCTCTCTGCGTTTGGGTATGCTTCTCTGCCCGCGGGGAGGGGCCATTGAGGTATTCGAATTTTCCCGCATGGTCGAGGCTGAACACCGCTGGAACAGCCCAGGAGTCAGTCACTTTGCCCTCGATGTTAAAAATATAAAGGCATGGCATAAAAGGCTTTCTACGCGCGATGATGTCGAGGTGCTGACGCCGGTGCAGAATACTGACGGAAACGAATGGTTCTTTTTTAGAGACCCGGATGGAAATCTGATTGAGCTTATCGATCTGAAGTTTAATTATTTTGTAATGCGCGGACTCGGACGAATAGCGGGTTTTTTTATGAGAAAGGGCCCCTTCCGTTCGGTTTATCAGGCTGTTAAAGATTAATTTGGTATAAAAATGAATAACTACAAGACTCTTTTTGAACCGCAGAAAATAGGCGGTATGACAATTAAAAACAGAATTATCCAGACTCCGCTTGAGGTCGGAATGGCCTCTTTTAAGGGCGGCCCGACTATTGAGTTGATAGATTACTACATGAGCCGGGTTCGCGGCGGGGTGGGGTTAATCTGTACGGGGATCTGCCGGGTGAATAATCTACACGGAGTAACAACTCCCCGGCAGCTGTCGCTTGCTAACGGGCGGAATATCAAGGCCTTTCGTAAAATGAATGAGCAAATTCATGATGCCGGAGGAAAGATTATTGTTCAGCTGCATCATCCCGGACGGCAGACGTATTCGGCACTTGTCGGAAACTGGCCCATGGTTGAGCTATTGTCAAGGTTTCCTGGTTTTGAAAAAATATTTCCACCCCTTGTAAAGATTAATTCAGCCATACAGCAGAAGCTGTATGAACCCCGGGTCGTTTCTGCCTCGGCAGTTCCCTGCGGGTATACAAAACAGAAAACCCGCGCACTTGGAAAAGGAGAGGTTCAGCGTCTTGTCAGGCAGTTTGTACGTGCCGCGAAAAGGGCACAAGCCGCCGGTTTTGACGGCCTTGAGCTGCATGCCTCGCACGGATACCTTATTCAGCAGTTTCTCAGCCCGGCTGTCAATCACAGAACAGATTGCTATGGCGGCAGTTTTGAGGGACGCACCCGATTCCTTCGTGAAATAATTGAGGGAGTCAGGGCTGCATGTGGAAAGGACTATCCTCTTTTGGTACGTCTTACTGTTGACGAATTCTATCCTGACGGCCGGGGTATAAATCTTTCTGAGGGTGTAAAGATCGCAAAACTGCTTGAAGAACTTGGTGTTGACGCGATAGATGTAAGTTCCGGCAGCTATGAGCGGATGAATAAATGGCTCGAACCGGTGGTCTATGAACCCGGCTGGCGGAAGCATCTTGCCGCGGCTGTAAAGGCTAAGGTAAATATACCGGTAATCGCGGCCAATCTAATACGGAGTCCGGAACAGGCTGTGCGGCAGATAGCAGAAGGCTGTCAGGACTTTATAGGCCTTGGAAGGCCGCTTCTGGTAGATCCGGAACTATCTAACAAGCTTATGACTGGGAGGGAGCATGAAATAAGGCGCTGCATTCAATGCTGCCGCTGCCTTGAATCGCTGAATGAGAATGCCTGGTACGGCCTTCCTCTTCAGTGTTCGCTTAATCCAAGACCTTCTTTAATTGCGGCTGGAGCTTTAAAAGCCGGGACTGATGACAGAGTTCACTGCAAGGCTAACGGAATTGCCGACGGCAAGGCTGACAGCAAGGCCGACAGTATTGCCGACGGCAGTGCCGTAGTTATAGGAGCCGGCCCCGCAGGACTTCAGGCAGCAATAACGCTTGCCGAGCGCGGTGTTGATGTTGTTGTGTTTGAAAAACAGTCCGGCCCGGGCGGGCAGCTTCGCCTCGCGGAGGCTCCGCCAAATAAAGACAAGACTGGCTGGTGTGCCCGTGATTTTGAAGCGGCCGCTCTCCGGGCAGGAGTTACGATCCATTACAACGCAGAGGCCGATGCTGATATGGTTGCTGCAGAAGCTCCTGACGGGGTAATTGTTGCCGCGGGAGCAGAACCAATAAGACCAAAGTTGAAGGGGAGCGATCTGGAGCATGTTTATGATTATAAAGATATTTTATCTGGAGGATATCTTCCTCCAGATAATTCTAAAACAGTAATTGTTGGTTCCGGGATGACCGGGCTTGAGACCGCTGAGTACCTTGTGTCCCGGAAAAGGCAGGTCACCGTTATAGAAATGGCGGAACAGGCCGGGCCCGGAGCCTATTTTCAGCATCTGGATGAAGCATTGTCTTACCTGAAAGAGCATGATTGCAAAATTATTACCGGACGTAAATTAACAGCCATTGAAAAAGGCTGTGTTGTGACAGTATCGGCAAATCCCCCTTGCAGCGAGAAGATTTCCGGGGAGAGGCTGACTGCTGATACTGTAGTATTTGCTGTCGGCAGCAAACCAGTCAGGGCTGCCGTGGATCTTGTTCCCGAGGGAATCCCCTACAGGCTTGTAGGAGACACAGGCGGCATTGGGCGAATTTCCGAGGCTGTTGGCGGAGGGTACAAGGCCGCCCTGGACTGGCCGTTCTTTGTTGAGAGTAGGGCAGCTTTAGAAAAGGTGTGAAATCTAAGAATACTCTTTTAAGCAAAAAAAACCGCTTCATTAAGAAGCGGTTTTTATCATATTTAACAAGAGCACGATGTCTATTTATCAAGCATTTCCTTAAAGGATGTTACAAGTCCTGCCATATTCTGTAAATCAGCTGGAATTATCAGCTTTGTAGCCTGGCCGTCTGCTACAGACACAAGAGTCTCAAGGCTTCGTATCTTAATAACTGATTCGTCTGCCTGAACAGACTTAATTTTCTCAAGTCCTTCAGCTGTAGCAGTCTGAACCTTGAGTATTGCTTCTGCTTCACCTTCTGCTTCTCTTATCTGCGCTTCTTTCTTTGCTTCTGCCTTAAGAATTGCTGATTCCTTTTCTCCTTCAGCAACTAGGATTGCTGAACGCTTTTCACCTTCGGCTCTGAGGATTGCTTCACGTCTTTCTCTTTCAGCACGCATCTGCTTTTCCATTGCTTCCTGAATATCTGGTGGAGGCATAATGTTTTTAACTTCAACACGGTTAACCTTGATGCCCCATGGATCTGTTGCTTCATCAAGAATAGTTCTCATTCTTGTATTTATAAGATCTCGGGAGGTGAGCGTTTCATCCAGCTCCAATTCTCCAATAATGTTTCTCAGTGTTGTTGCGGTCAAATTTTCAATAGCAGCAATAGGGTGATCAACTCCATAGCAATAAAGTTTTGGATCGGTTATCAGAAAAAATACAACCGTATCAATCTGCATAGTAATATTGTCACGGGTAATTACCGGCTGCGGAGGAAAGTCCACAACACTTTCTTTGAGAGATACCTTTCTGGCTACTTTATCAATTAATGGAATCTTGATGTGGATTCCTACACTCCATGTTGTCTGGTAGCCTCCAAGACGCTCCAATACAAATGCGCTTGCCTGTGGTACAATTCTTATATTCCTTACAATCAGAATAAGAATTAATACCAAAACCGCGATTGTTAACCATACACTCATTTCTCATCTCCTGTCATTTATTGATTTTCTATTTTACTGACATAAAGGGTTACCCCTTCTATCTTTTCAATTTTAATTTGACTTCCTTCTTCAATTGTTTTATCGTCGATAGCTGCAGCTGTCCATATTTGACCACCTGTCTTTACCTGCCCTTTCTGATCAGAAGTTATTTTAACAATAACTTTTCCGCTTTTTCCAACAAGACTTTCAACATTTGTTTTTTCAGCTCCTACTCGTAGCTTTTTTACCAGAACAGGCCGTGTAAATGCAAGCAGTACAGATGATAAAATTAGAAAAATAAGAATCTGCCAAACAAATGGAATATCCAGAAAGGCTAAAACCATACTGATAAGAGCACCCAGCGCGAACCATATTGTCGCAAGGTTTACTGTTGTGGCTTCAATTATTATTAGTAATATTGCTATTCCCAGCCATATGAACGGAATATTGTTTAATAATATAATTTCCATTATTACTCCCTTTTGTCTCATAATACACTATAAGACCTTTTTTATTCAAAAAAAATATTTAAAAAGTTGCGAATTGTTGCGACTGCTGCTGTTATCTGTTCTTGATAAAATTAAAAGTTGTTACTAATTATACTGACTGATATATTAATAAATAAAATATGTGGAATAAAAATGTTTTTAAAGCAGAATGTGGAAAATATTATTGCTCTACTGATTATTCCATCCTGGGATACTGAATCCAGTGCTCCGCTTCAATGGATGGTCATTTATCATATGCGGCTTAATGTTTTTTTTCTATTAAGTATGGTATTATGGATTTAATATTTGAAAGCAGATATGTGTATATTTTAACCGGGGATTTAGAAGTGCCGAGAACCAAAGAAGATAATGACCGAATAAAATCAGAGAGGCGGAGGGCTATACTTAAGTTCAAGTGAGAGAAGGAAAAATATAACTTTAATAAACAACTCGACTTGCTTTTGGAAATACCTATTTACAAATATTTTAACTGGCAAGTAAGATGGTTAATTTGTTAACTCTATTTTGCCAGATAAAAAAGCTTTATCACTATGATTGTCAGGCTATGATAACTTCAAGGCCAAGTTGTTTTCCTAGTAATTTTAGCTTGTCAATATAATCTCCGTATACTAGTGGAACATGGTTACCAAAGTTAAGTTGTTTTTGATAGAAATCATTTCCGTCAGCAACTCTAAAAAAGACTCCTTCGCTACATGAATAATCATCGTACCCAATTCCGCCTATGATCTCACCGCGAGCAATAAACAGTTTTTCACAAGCCGGATCTATACGAGCCATTGTTATTACAGTTCCATTATCATTGTTGAAATCATAACGAATTGTTGCTCCAAAACCACTTGCGGTAAAAGGTCTGATAGCATATGCCTGTTTGGGCTGGTCGTAGCCTTTCATGTTTCTTCTTGGAACAGCATGCCATGTCAGAATGATATTTTCCGGATCATTTTTAATCATGGCCATGCAGTCCTTACTTAAGGGCTTGTTAAAAAAAGGTGGGAGCCCGGATGTTCCTGATGCAATGGCAAGGGCATCATGTGTAGTGTTTCCCATATAGGCAGGCGCGTCTGCAAAACCTGAGAGTATTGCCATTGTAAGTACTGCTGATATATCGTATTCACATGAGGATGGAATACCCTCTTCTGAAAGCAGGGTATGAGTAAGGCAGAATGTATATCTTTCATCATTTAGGCGCATGGTCGCGCAGGCATCAGGACATGGCGCTGTAAAAGCATTACACTCATAGTGTTCCAGCATTTTCTTTATTGTTGTATGCGGGCGAAGTGAGTTGATTAGCTCTTCTTTGCTCATGTCACATTCTTCCGCCCCTTCAATTAATTTGTCTGCTGTTTCTGATATCGCTTTAATTTCTGAACCACATGGGTTGAGTCCTTTTCTTCCTGGAATACTAACGTTATTACATGGGTTAACAATTTGTGTCTGGTCAATAAGTTCGTGAATATTTACAAAGGAGAATTGAGTTCCCAGCTTTTCAGAAACCTGTTCCAGATCTTTAAAATTAGCCATATCACTTACAGAACGTGTAGTTCCAAATCGGGGAGCGCAGAGCACTCTGGTAGATGCCAGTATTTTTTTGACACGCAAGACCTCTAAAAAGTTTATGGTCTCTTTCCATGTACGGAATGAATAAGATTCTAACTCTCTGGCACGCATGGCAGCTGTCATTATAGTTTGCATACAAACGGGGCTTGGAACAAGAACTACAGGCTTTTTGGTCTTTTGAGCAAAATCTATTATCAAATCACCCAGCCTTGTTAGCGCGCTTATAAGATATACATCAATCTCCTCATTATCTTTACTCATCCTGCTAATAAGAGATGGTGTTACCATAAATTCTTCATTACGCTCTATTCTGATAGGTTCAAGCAGATTTATCTCATCAGTAATATTGTCATTTATCACAGATTCTGCGTTCATTACTAATTTATTATTACATTTGTCATCAAACGCTTTTTTTAGTTCTTCTCCGGCTCCTGCACGGCAAGGTCCTTCAAAAGCATATTCATGAGCCAGGGTTATATAGATTGGCCTCACATTTAATTTGATATTTCTTCCAAGTTGTATCATTTAAAACTTCCTTATCTTTTTTTAGAGATTTTCTTATTATAAAACCTGTTTTCTTATATAAACAAACAATAAATGTTATTATATACAACTGCAAATTGTTTATAGGAGTATTATGTTATACAGACAAATTCAAACCTTTCTGGAGGTCGCAAACTGCTTAAACTTTACTACCGCGGCAAAAAATCTTGGGCTTACTCAGCAGGCTGTTACAAAACAGATTGCCTCATTGGAATCAGAACTCAATATTGAGCTTTTTTATCGTACAACCAGAACTGTTTCTCTTACAAAGGCAGGGCAGACTCTGAGAAATGATTTTACAGATATAAACAGGCATATTCAGGAAACGCTGACCAAGGTGAGAGCTCTGAAATCTGGTAAAATCGAATCATGTACTCTTGGGTTTTTATCAGTTTTGCCCAGACAATCCATTACAGTACCTATTGTGAGGGAGCTAACAAAAAACTTTCCAAATGTATATTTTGACATAAAGCTACTGGATTTTGTTGAACTTCGTAATAAGCTTCTGGACGGAAAACTTGACTTTTGTATTTTGACTTCCAATGACTGGGCTCTCTGGCCGGGAGTCAGAGCTACTGTGCTTGAGCAAAATAATTTTAATGTAGCTTTTTCTATGAACCACCCTCTGGCGAATCTTGAAGAATTTTCAGAAGATGATCTTGGTAATTTTATTCAGCTTACTTTACCTGATGACTATCTGATTGGTAATATGCCTTTCTGGGGAAAAATGATACCATGCCTTGATACTATTCTTTGTCCTGACATAGGAACCTTGCTTCTAAGGCTTGAAACCGGAGAAGGCTTTGCCTTGCTTACAAGAATGTTTGAAGGTTCTGATTCTCCAAGTTTGTGCTTTAAACCTATTTCCAGTAAGGATGCTCACGCGGAGCTTGTGTGTCTATGCAGAGAGAATGCCTCATATGATATTAAATGTATGATACAACATATTGAGCATTGTTTTTCTGAAATATCAGCAGGTAAACCGCAATAAATCAGTAGGGCCTATCTATAGCTTCAAGTTTTTTGGTAAAATATCTTCAATTGTAGATGTGTGAAAATATGTTTTATACTTGACCAAATGTTCACCCTCTTATACACTAGTAATGAACTCATATATTATACCTGTATACTCACTTTACACGCCTGTTGGCGTTGACATACATAAGCAATATTCCGGATTTCCGGATACAGGAGGTTGCAACATGAGTAATAAAGAAATAAAAAAAGTTCTGGTAGCAAATCGAGGAGAGATTGCAATTAGAGTTTTTAGAGCCTGCTACGATATGGGACTAAAGACAGTTGCTGTTTATTCCAAAGAGGATGTTTTTAATCTTTTTAGAACAAAGGCTGATGAAGCTTACCAGATAGGGGAAAATAAGAGTCCTCTTGGCGCATATCTTGATATTGACAGAATAATTGATCTTGCAAAGCGTAAAGGTGTTGACGCGATACATCCAGGGTACGGCTTTCTTTCTGAGAATCCTGCTTTTGCAAAGGCTTGTGAAGATAATGATATTATTTTTGTAGGTCCTCCTTCAAATGTTCTTGCAAAGATGGGAGATAAACTAAGTGCCAAGGAGATTGCTGTATCTTGTAATGTTCCTACTATTCCAGGAACAGAAACTCCTCTAAAGAATTCTGAAGAGGCCAAAGAAATGGCCGCGAAATTTGGCTACCCGGTTATTCTTAAGGCTGCCGCAGGCGGTGGTGGCCGTGGAATGAGAAAAATTGACTCAGCTGATGAGATGACAACAGCCTTTGAGATGGTTAGTGAAGAAGCCCGTAAGGCCTTTGGTTGCGGTGATATTTTTATGGAGAAGTATTTAATTGAACCAAGGCATATAGAGGTTCAAATTCTTGCTGACCAACATGGAAATATTGTTCATTTATATGAAAGAGATTGTTCGGTGCAAAGGCGTTATCAAAAGGTTATTGAATTTGCGCCAGCTTTTGCTGTTTCAGAACAAAAACGAGCAGAACTTCATTCTGATGCTCTAAAGATTGCCAAGGCTGTAGGTTATGTAAATGCCGGAACAGTTGAGTTTTTATTGGATCAGAATGGCGATCATTATTTTATTGAAATGAACCCCCGTATTCAGGTTGAACACACTGTTACAGAAATGCTGACAGGACGGGATCTTGTAAAGTCTCAGTTGTACATTGCTATGGGGCTGCCATTATCTTCTTTTGAAATAGGAATAGAATCTCAGGATGATGTTAAGCCTAGTGGTTATTCAATTCAGTGCCGAGTCACAACTGAGGATCCAAGAAACAACTTTGCTCCGGATACCGGAAAAATTACTACATACCGAAGCGGAGGAGGTTATGGTATCAGGCTTGATGCAGGAAACGCCTTTACTGGTGCCGAAATATCACCCTACTATGACAGTCTTCTTGTAAAGATAACAACCTTTGATCGAACCTTTATTGGAACTGCCAGAAAAGCTCTCAGGGCAATCGGCGAAATTCGTATACGTGGTGTTAAAACGAATATTGCGTTTTTAAGCAATATTTTGCAGCATCAGGTTTTTCGTGATGGCAAATGTCATACAAAATTTATTGATGAAACCCCTGAGCTTTTCAAGTTTGAAGATCCGCAGGATAGAGCTACAAAGATTCTAAAGTATTTGGGAAATATTATCATAAATGATGGCAGCGATTCTAAAGAGATATATGATAAACCAAGAATTCCAGAATATTCTGAAGAAAATATACCCCTTGGTTTAAAGGCTATATTTGACAAGGACGGTCCTGAAGGATTAAAGAAATACGTTCAGTCAGAGAAACGCCTTCTTATTGGTGATACGACAATGAGAGACGCACATCAGTCTCTGCTTGCAACAAGAGTCAGAACAAAGGATATGGTTGATATTGCTATACCAACATCACATATACTTGCAAATGCCTTTTCTCTTGAGATGTGGGGCGGAGCAACTTTTGATGTAGCTTACCGTTTTCTACATGAATCACCATGGGAAAGACTTGATGAGCTTAGAAAACGAATTCCGAATATTCCGTTTCAAATGCTTTTCAGAGGCGCAAACGCGGTTGGTTACACAAATTATCCGGATAACCTGATAAGAGAATTTATTCGCGAGGCGGCAATAAGCGGCATTGATATTTTTAGAATCTTTGATTCTCTAAACTGGATTCCCGGAATGGAAGTAGCTATTGATGAAGTTCTCAAGCAGGGAAAGGTCGCTGAATGTTCAATCTGTTATACTGGAGATATTTGTGATTCTTCAAGAGACAAGTATAACCTTAAATATTATGTGAATATGGCAAAGGAGCTTGAAAAACGAGGGGCTCATATTATTGCGATAAAGGATATGGCCGGACTATTAAAGCCATATGCCGCAAAAGAGCTGATAAGCGCTCTTAAAGATACTACAGATCTCCCAATAAGGCTTCATACTCATGATACCACAGGTAATCAGATCTCTACTATTTTAATGGCCGCTGAAGCAGGTGTAGATATTGTTGATACAGCAATATCATCAATGTCATCACTGACAAGTCAGCCATCGATGAATTCTCTTGTGGCAGCCCTTTCAGGGCAGACAAGAGATCCCGGTTTTGATCTTGAAGAACTTCAGCATCTTACTGATTATTGGGAAGATGTTAGAAAGTATTATGCTCCATTTCAGGCTGACCTTAATTCTCCTGTAACAGATATTTATCGCTATGAAATTCCCGGAGGGCAGTATACCAACTTGAAGCCTCAGGTTGAAAGTCTTGGTCTTGGACATCGCTTTAAGGATGTAAAGGAAAAGTACCGGGAAGTAAATGATATGCTTGGAGATATTGTTAAGGTTACACCATCATCAAAAATGGTTGGAGATCTGGCAATATTCATGGTTCAGAATGATTTGACTTCGGAAAACATCACTCAAAAGGGGCAGTCTCTTGATTATCCTGATTCAGTTGTTAGCTATTTTAAGGGAATGATGGGCCAGCCTCCTTGGGGATTTCCTGAAGATCTTCAGAAGATTGTGCTAAAAGGAGAGACTCCTGTTACATGCCGCCCCGGAGAACTTCTTGAACCAATCGATTTTGACGCTGTAACTGAAAACATACAAAAATATGAATCCTCTCCTACAAGAAGAGATCTTCTTGGATGGTGTTTGTACCCTAAGGTTCTTGAAGACTACTGCAAGCATCGTAGTGAGTATGGTTATATAAGCAGAATGGACAGCCATGTTTTCTTTATGGGGCTTGCTCCGGGAGAAACTACCGAGATATGCATCGAAGACGGCAAGACTCTTATGATCAAGTATATTGGCCCAGGCGAGCATAATGAAGATGGTACTATCAATGTTATTTTTGAACTGAATGGAGCGCGTCGTGAGGTTGCTGTCCGTGATAAAACTGCCAAGGTTGAAGCTTCTTCTGTAGTTCTTGCGGATCCAGATGATGCAAGGCAGGTAGGCTCAAGTATTCCAGGTGCAGTAAGCAAGGTTATGGTTAAGGCAGGTGAAGAGGTTGTTGAAAATCAGGTTCTTGCTATTATCGAGGCCATGAAAATGGAGACGAGTGTTGTTTCTAAAAAGAATGGTCTCATTGATAAGGTTTGTGTAAGTGAAGGACATTCTGTAAAAGCAGGTGAACTTCTCTTTACGTTAAAAGACTAAAAAAGTGGGGGAGTGTTTTTTATTACTCCCTCTCTTTCTCAGAGAGGAGCTCCTATGCTTACTTTGAGTTTGCGTTGTAAGTCTGCTAATACTTAAAGTTTCGATATATAGTGGTTCTTGTGAGAGTTAGTCTCATATGTTTTATATAAAGTTGATAATTTCTGCTGTTATCTTTCAAGACAATATTAAAATTATGCATGTAGGGTAGACGAAAGTATTATTTCTTACTATTATATATATACAATTATTAAAATGAAGTAAATTCTTGAAGTACTAATGTATTCTATTGGCTGTGAAATGTCATTTACATAATTGGAAACTTGGGTTGAAAAATTTTATCCATAGAACTGGGGCTTCTTCAGGGTCTGAAAACAGGCAATGAAACTGCTATTAAAGTAGCAGCAAGTAATAGCGTTTAGCTTTTGCTAAAGCACTCTAACTCTATAATCTTTTGATTATAAAGTTAGAGTGCTTTTTTTTTGGTTCAATTGACCCCCCGTCAATAAACTGTAAACAGTTCCGATGAGACCTTGATATTGAGGAGAATAAAAAGATGGCATTAGTTGAAGTTAAAGATTTATATAAAATCTTTGGTCCAAATCCTAAAAAAGCAATACCGCTAATAAAAAAAGGTGTGTCTAAGCAGGATATTAAAAAGAAAACTGGATGTACAGTAGCAATAAACAGTGCTACGTTTGAAATCCATAGAAAAGAAACGTTTGTTGTTATGGGGCTTTCTGGAAGCGGAAAATCGACATTTATCCGATGTTTGAATAGGTTAATTAAGCCTACTGCGGGACAGATTCTTATTGACGGCGATGATATTGTCACAATGGATAATGTAAAACTTATGAATTTACGGCGTCGTAAAATGTCTATGGTTTTTCAGAATTTCGGACTTCTTCCGCATCGAAATGTTGTTTCCAATGTTGAGTTCGGGTTGGAATTAAGCGGTGTAGACAAGGATGAGCGGCGTCAAAAATCTATGGAAGCTTTGAAGCTAGTAGGTCTGGAAGGTTTTGAATTCAGTTTACCAAGTGAGTTATCAGGTGGAATGCAGCAGCGTGTTGGTTTAGCCCGGGCTTTGGCTAATGATCCAGAAATATTACTCATGGATGAAGCTTTTAGTGCATTAGATCCTCTTATACGCTCACAAATGCAGGATGAACTACTCGAGCTTCAGGCAAAGATGCATAAAACAATTATATTTATAACACACGACCTTGATGAAGCCTTAAAGATCGGAGACAGAATAGCTATTCTCGGGCCAGATGGACGGGTTAGGCAAATTGGAACTCCAGAAAATATTTTATCAAACCCTGCAGATGATTATGTTAGAAAATTTGTTCAAAATGTTGATAAAACAAAGGTTGTAACAGCAGGTACAATAAAAAGAAAAAGTCCAACTTTAACAACGTCTAAAGATGGCCCCAAATCGGCTTTGCATTTAATGGAGAAGCATGGAAAGTCTATTGCGTTTATTCTTGACTCAAGCAGAATTTTAAAAGGACTTGTACATATTGAAGATGTTGTTGAATTAAAAAAGAGAGGTGAGGGGGATCTTTGCTCCATAGCTACTCAGGATTTTTATACCGCATCGCCTGATACTTCCATTTCCGATTTACTGACAGCAGCTATAGAAACTAAAGTTCCAATTGCTGTTATAGATGACAATAATACCTTTCTTGGGGTTGTTGATAGAGAGATGATTATTGCGGAAATGAATGATGGCATAGATGAAGATTCCGGACCAACTGTCTTTAGTGAGGTTCTTGAAGATGAAACAGACACAACTGAGCAGGAATAAAAGGATAGGTAATTATGGAAACAATAAAAGAAATTCTTGATATAGGTGCAGCTTTTGAGGCTTTAATTAACTGGTTACGAGAAAACGCTGACTGGCTTTTTGATTTTATCGCTATGGTTGTTGATGGTTTTTTGGACGGTGTTAATTGGATTTTTCAGTTCCCTCCGGCGGTTTTGGTAATTGTTTTATTCACTTTACTTGCCTGGAAAGCTTCAGGCCGAGGTATTGCTATTTTTACAGCCATCGGATTTTCATTAATTCTGTATATGGGGTATTGGTCTGAAACAATGGACACTCTTTCATTGGTTATAGCCGCAGTATTTTTTGCTTTATTATTAGGAATACCTTTAGGAATATGGGCGTCCAAATCTGATACAGCCTGGAAGGTTCTTAGACCTATTTTGGACTTTATGCAGACTCTGCCTGCATTTGTTTATTTGATTCCCGCGGTTTTATTATTCCGCTTGGGACCTGTTCCCGGAGTAATAGCTACTCTAATTTTTTCACTGCCACCTGTCGTGAGGCTTACAAATCTTGGAATACGTCAGGTTCCTGTTGAGATAATAGAAGCCTGCCGAGCCTTTGGCGCAACCTCAAACCAGAGACTTTTGAAAGCAGAACTCCCTGTAGCGCTTCCCACAATAATGGCTGGTGTAAATCAAACAATCATGCTGGCACTTTCTATGGTTGTAATATCTGGAATGATTGGAGCAGGAGGATTGGGGAATATCGTTTTAAAAGGAATAACTCAACTCAGAATTGATATGGGGTTTGAGGGCGGAATCTCAATTGTAATTCTGGCCATCTTTCTTGACAGAGTTACTCAAGCTCTTAGCCATATAGGAAAAAAGAGTAGAGATAAAAAATAAATACATAGAAGTAATTTTGAGGCTCTTACAATACTTGTTTTATAAAATACCCAAAATTTGGGAAAAAATACATGGAGGAAATTTAAATGAAAAAACTTGTGATTATAGTAATGGCAATAGCCGTACTATTACCAACAGTAATCTTCGCGAATGGGCAGGGTGAATCATCCGATGCTAAACCACAGACTGTAAAACTTACGTATGTAAACTGGGAAGAAGGTGTGGCCTGGACACATGTTGTCGCTGCAATCCTTGAAGATGAGTATGGCTGTAAGGTTGAGCTTACTGCTGCGGATGTAGCTCCTGCTATATCATCTGTGGCTAATGGAGATCAGGACTTCTTCATGGAAGGCTGGCTCCCAAATCTTCATACTGTATACACAGAAGGAACCGACATTGTTAAAATTCAAACAATTTATAAAGATGGTGTTGTTGGACTAATTGTTCCCAAATATATGGCAGATGAAGGGGTGACAAAGATTTCTGATCTTGCCAAGCCTGAAGTAGCAAAGAAACTTGACTACAAGATCACTGGTATTGATGCTGGTGCTGGAATGATGATCAAATGTGAAGAAGAGATTATTCCAAAGTATGGCCTTGATGAAGCTGGTATACAACTTTTACCGTCTTCCGGCCCTGCAATGCTCGCTGCAATGGACGCAGCAATCAAGGATCATGAATATATTGTTGGAATGGGATGGCAGCCACACTCAATGTTTGGGCGATATGACCTTGTTATTCTTGAGCAGGATAAGGATATAATCTATGCTCCTGATGATATTTTTATTCTTGGTCGACCTGGAGTAGAAGAAGAACTTCCTGAAATTACTGCTTTTATGAAGAATGTTTTCTGGACAAACGAGACTATTGGACCTCTAATGGTTTATATCGCTGATTCAGATAAGAATACACTTGAAGCCGCAAGAGAATGGAAGAATGCAAACCCAGATGTATGGCAGGATTGGGTAAAATAAGTTTTTGGTATTAAAAAAGGGGGGGGACATAAGACGGCCTCCCCTTTTTTTATCCTGCTGTTGATTTAAAGTGTTGCTCTAATTTCTTTAACGGCTTTAACCATGTTTGTGAGAGCTGGTTTTACTTCTTCCCATTTTCTTGTTTTTAGTCCGCAGTCTGGATTAACCCAGAACTTGGATTTATCAATGACTCCCAGTCTTTGCTCAATTTGTTTCTTGAACTCTTCAACTGATGGTATTCTTGGGGAATGAATATCGTAAACACCTGGGCCTATTTCATTTTTATAACCTGTTTCTTTAAAGATATTCAGAAGCCTGTTTCCGCTGCGTGCTGTTTCTATGGTTATTACATCAGCATCCATAGATTCAATTGTTTTGATAATATCGTTAAATTCACTGTAACACATATGTGTGTGAATTTGAGTTTCTATTTTTGCGCTTGCAACTGTAAGTTTAAAGCTGTTTACGGCCCATTCTTCGTATTCAAGTATATTTTCTTTTCTTAGTGGATAGCCTTCCTTGAAGGCCGCCTCATCAACCTGAATAATTTTTATATTATTATCCTGAAGATCTGCTATCTCATCGTTTAAGGCGAGCGCAATCTGAGTTGATATTTCAGAACGGGGTATATCATTTCTGACAAAAGACCAGTTTATTATTGTAACAGGGCCGGTCAACATACCTTTCATTATTTTATTTGTTCTGCTTTGGGCATAGCTTATCCATTTTACTGTCATTGGCTGCGGACGGCTGATGTCTCCATATATAATCGGCGGTTTTACACATCGGCTTCCATAGCTTTGAACCCAGCCGTTTTTTGTGAAGTGAAAACCATTTAAAAGTTCTCCAAAGTATTCCACCATATCATTTCTTTCAGGCTCTCCATGAACAAGTACATCTAATCCAATTTCTTCCTGAATAGTAACGCAACTATTTATGTAATTTTTCATCTCTGATTCATATTCACTATCAGAAATCTTACCTTTTTTATACTCTGATCTGGCTTTGCGTAATTCAGGTGTTTGAGGAAAGCTTCCTATACTTGTTGTTGGCAGGGAAGGAAGGGCAAACTTTTTGTTTTGTGATTCAAGTCTTTCTGATGCGTTTTCTTGTCTGACCTTATTGCTTATATTTTTTACTCGCTCAGAAATTTTAATATTTGTTATAATATCTGATGTTTTTCTGTTCTTAAGGGCTGAAGCATTTCTTTCAATTTTTAGTTTGTCTTCATTTGAAAGAGTTTCGTTTCTGAATATTTTATCAATAAGTACAACTTCTTCGATCTTCTCTACCGCAAATGAGAACCATTTATTTAGATTGCTTTCTGGCTCATTCCTTAAAGTATATGGACAATGAAGAAGTGAACAGCTTGTAGATGTTATTATTTTATCTTTATCAATTTTTTCAGCGATTTGCTCTAATAATGTTTTTGTCTTCTCTATATCATTTATCCATATATTCCGTCCGTCAACTACGCCTGCAATAAGGTGTTTGTCTTTCAGAAAATCAATTGCTGTAATATTTCTCTTTCCATGCACAAAATCAAGACCAATTCCCCATCTGCTTGTTTCTGCTAATTCTGTTACAGCTTCGCATGAATGTTCAAAATAGGTGGTTACAATTATTTTTATATTAGGCGACACAGAAGAAAGAGTATTATAGGTTTTTTCTATTAAATCCAACTGCTTTTGATACGGATTTTTAACAAATATTGGTTCTTCTATTTGAAGATAAATTTCATCGCCAAGTTCAGACAGTTTTTCTATCAGTT
>JAQQAK010000142.1 GCA_028527945.1 Spirochaetaceae bacterium | reverse complement strand
CAGGATTAACAGCATCAAGTAATTCGTCCCATAGAGGATCATCAAAATCAAGCCCTCTAAAATTGATAAGAGCCAAGCTTGTAGGTTTATTTGTTACAGGCATTTTTGCGTCTTCATCTTCATGATCAAATGCCATATAAGGCTGAAAATTGTCTATAGTAGCCTGTGTTGCTTCAAAATCATTTCCCTTTGGAGTGGTAGGAAATGTTCCGGCAAAATCACTTCTGGACATATTTGTAATCTTTCCATCTTCTTTGGAATCAGAGAAGAGTACTGAAACATCATCAAATCTGTTTGTTACTTCAGAAAAATCTGAGGCTCTATGATTATCACCGCTATAAACAACAGTTTTTCCAACATTATAGATGATAGGTTCAATTCCATCTTTCATATTATGAGAATCTGTCTGAATACGAATTTCATAATCCCCCTTATCAAGAACCCAGGCCTTTTTATCTTTGTAATCATATGATGCCATATCTTCTACAGAAAGACGAAGCTTTAGAGTTTCTGATTCACCAGGAGCAAGAAGTGAAGTCTTGGCAAAATCAGCAAG
Organism: Spirochaetaceae bacterium; assembly: GCA_028527945.1. GTDB lineage: Bacteria > Spirochaetota > Spirochaetia > UBA9216 > UBA9216 > Thalassospirochaeta. The sequence goes on along the minus strand of JAQQAK010000142.1, from coordinate 15,597 downwards.
AACAACCTCAGGTTTTTCTATACCGCCCTCATAGTATGGCGCAGAAAAATATAACTGAACTACATCCTTTCCAGAATATGTGCTGCCCGTGTTAGTAACCTTTACATCAACAGTAATTTCTCCATTTACCTTACCTGTTTCTGAGCCTACAACTTCCCAGTCAAAGTCAGTGTAGCTAAGTCCATATCCAAAAGGATAAACAACAGCATTATCATAATCTATAAAATCTTCAACAGCGGCAGTTTCATAGTATCTGTAACCATAATAGATTCCCTCTTCATACTGAACAAAGAAGCCATCTCCCATCGCATTATTCTTATTAACATTATTGTACTGATAGTTTCCAAAATTAACAAAAGTAGGATCAGCAGTAAAATCTCTGGCATATAAATCAGCAGTACGGCCTGATGGAGTAATTGCACCCTTAAGGATGTCTCCAACAGCAAGAAAACCTGTTTGACCAGGAGATCCTATCCATAGAACAGCATCGACCTGATCATCATCTTCAAGATCACCAAGCTCCATAGCAGAACTGGAATTTATCAAAACAATAACCTTGTCAAAATTTTCTTCAGCAAGCTTTAAAAGATCTTTTTCATCTTTATTAAGTTCAAGCTGATGCTGGCCCTCAACATAGTTATCATCAAAACCCTTCATATCACGGCCAAGGTCTCCACCTTCTCCACCACCGCGGCCAAACATCAAAATAGCAGCGTCATCATAGTCTGAGAAGCTTGCAATTACATCTGAAGTGTAATATTCAACAGGCATTTCACCTATGTAGTATGTAGATTTGTCCGGTTTATCCATTGCTATATTTGCTTTTGGATGATCATATACTCTTACTGAAGAACCAGTTTTTGTCAGCTTCATAGAAAAAGCTGCATAATCAGCAATTGCCTGAAATGCGGTTTCATTAACATTAAATCCAGCTTCAGTTAATGCTGTATGAGCATCAATTACAGAAGAAAGATCTACAGAACCTGAACCTGAACCTGAATATACTGGATCAGCAGCATCACGGCCAAGCAGCGTTACATTTGAAGAACCGCCCAATGGTAGAGCACCATTGTTTTTTAAAAGTACAATACCTTCGCTTTCAATCTCAGAAACCAAGGATGTTGCAGCCTTATCAAGCTCTGCCTTAGTGCTATAATCCGATTTGTAATACTCACTATCCCAATTTGCAGTACCTTCGGCCTGTGTAACAACAGCCTTTCCCCTGCCAAGATAGAGATCCAGATGCGCGCTGAAAACATTCATAAGAATATTAACAGCAATCGCTAAAACCACAACAACAGAGAGTGTTACGATAATGGCTTTTCCGTTTTTTTTCTTACGTTTTCCGTCTTCCATATTTTTTTCACTCATATAAGCTTCTCCTTTTATAATAATCTGAAAAATGCTGTATCTAAAGCACTGTCTTAAAGTATTTGATTTTTAAATTGACTCAAGAATCTTAGTTAAAACCAAAAGCTTTTCTTGAGATTTTATATAAACCTACTGAAAGCATACGGGAAAATCTTCCGGGAATATTAAGCATAGTGCCCAAAAGTCCTCTGCGAAGGAATTTATAACTGCAAGGGTCATTCTCACGTATAAAAGTCCATAATTCTTTCATTTTGGCTATATTCTCTTTGCTCTTTGAACGGATAAGAAGGATGCTTGAAACAACAGTAATTATTTCAAGATAATGGTAGAGGTAGTTTCGAAGTGTTTGACTTTCAACCTCTTCAATTCGAGCATTCATAACCATCAGCTTATTTACCTTCAACTGCTGATCAATACGTTTTATCATTATGTTTTCATTAATAGACTGATCTTCTCTGCCAATAAAATATCTATATAGATCAAGATTTAAATAGTACATTGTTTTAACATACTGAAGAGGCTGAAAAACAAATAAATTGTCCACATAAAAAGTATGTTCTGGAAGGACAAGAGAACATTCACGAAGAAGACTAGTTCTGAAAATAACAGAATGCATAAGAAGATATTGTCCAACCTTTATTTTACCAATATCTTCCCATCCAACAACTTTTCCTTCAGGAAAAACGTTATCAAATTTCATTACCTTTCTAAATCTTGCAGCCTCTTTTTCATAAACAAAGTTACTAACAAGCATGTCTACAGGTTCTGGAAAATTTACTATTTTTTCCAGTTCTTCAATAAGCTTAAGATATGCCCGAGTATCAACCCAGTCATCACTATCAACAACCTTTAGATAAATTCCTTCCGCATTAAGAATACCAGCATTCACAGCTCCGCCATGGCCAGCGTTTTCCTGATGAATAACCTTAACGGTTTCAGGATATATTAACGCGTACTTATCCGCAATTTTGGCTGTATCATCTGAAGAGCCATCATTTATAATGAGGATCTCAACAGAATCATTTTTACCGCACAGAAGAGACTCTATACAATAGTGAAGATAGTCCTGAGAGTTATAACTTGGAACAACAAAAGTTATCAGCTTCATTAGCAATTACTCTGCGGCACTGGATTCATTATCACCGCTGCTTTTAAAAATTACCCTGAAAATTGGGAAAAATACCCAGAACGAGATAGCTGAATAAATAATCATTGTGACAAAATCTGCAATAGTTTCTCCGACACCACCCATTTTCCAGGTATTTATAAGCAGATTATAAATTGGAGCTTTATAAACGCCCTGAAGAGCAGCAGCACTTATTGTTATGACAATGTAAGCAACAATATACCAGAAAGCAGCTTTTAGAATGTTACCATCTGACTTAAATGTTATATTTCTCTGAGCAAAAAAGTTAATAACCTGTGCTATTGCAAGCGTAATCTGAACAGCAAGAAAGTACGCAAGTCCACCTCCGCCTCCGGTAGCTACAGCACCCTCAGGATAGTTGAAAATATAATAAATACTTCCGTCAAAATTATGTCCAAGTGGCCAAATCTGAAAATCTACTCCTATTAAAGGGGTATGCATAAAAGCCCCTTTTAGAAGCGGCATCAAAATCATCTGAAAAAGCGTTACCGCATTACTCAGAATAAAAAAAACAATAAACTGTGCTATAGCAGGATGCTTTGCTTCAAACTTTTTCCAAAGCTTCACAACACCCTTTGCTTCAGCACTATCAGCCGTTTTATCACTCATAGTAAAATCACCTCTTTGTCTATTCTAGTTCTTTCTGTTTTTTTTACGGTTCTCTTTTAAGAAATGGTTAAGCCCCTTGAAAAAATGTCCATTAGCAATCATCAACAGCCCGTCAACCATTGGCATACTTATCATTCCTCCGGTCATTCTGGAAATACCGCGAAATGGCAAATTATAAACAGACATGGTTATCAGGTTCGCTGTATCCCGTTTACCAATCTTTTTAAGAAACCAGTATATAAAACCAAGAAGATTATAAGCGAATCTCGCGAATCCTCCCTTGGCATAACAGCATTGTTCTATTGTGTCATTGTAATCAAGCAGGCGAGTTTTATCCCATTTTGAAGATGAAAGCTTATGCCCAATTAATCTTTCAAACTCTTCAGCAGTAATATTCTCTGCGTGACCGCTATAATAACCTGGAAGCTCGCTTTTCTTATAAGGAGAAGCAGCTCCGGTTCCGATTTTACGAATAGATTGGGTCAGCCTTATATCAGTGCTCGAAGAGCCAATCATAATCTGATATTCAGCGCCTTCTATTTCCCATTTATTTGTATCAACATTGAAGTATCTAAAAGTCTTGTCATCAAAAAGGATTTCTACCTTTTGAGTTTCTCCTGCGTCAAGAAAAACCTTGGAAAATCCCTTAAGCTCTTTTGCGGGTCGGAAGATTTCAGAACCAGAACACCCCACATAAAGCTGAGCAACCTCAGCGCCAGCTTTATCCCCGCAATTCTCTATCTCAAAACTCAAACCGTTTTCATTGACAGAAAGGTTTGAATATCTAAAACTTGTATAACTTAAGCCATAACCAAAAGGAAAAAGAACCTCTTTTCCCACAGTGTCAAAATAACGATAGCCAACATATAATCCCTCTCGATATTCAACACTAACCTCCATTCCCGGAAAATTAGCAGCAGAGGGAGTGTCCTCATAAGCCTTAGGATAAGTTTCAGCCAGTTTTCCGGAAGGGTTAACCTCTCCGCAAAGAACGCGCAACATAGCTCTTGCTCCGGCCTGCCCTCCCAAACTTCCATGAACAACAGCTTTTACACTATCAATCCAAGGCATTTCAATGGCTGCGCCACATGATAAAACAACAACAATATTAGGAGTAACAGCAGCAACAGCGTCAACCAAAGCAAGCTGATTATCAGGTAAAGACATGACACTACGATCAAGTCCTTCTGCCTCGCTAACTTCATCAAGACCAATATAAAGCAATACAGCATCTGCTTTTTTAGCAAGATCACATGCTTTTTTTATTTTTGCCTGGCTTTTTTTACCATAACGCTCAAATCCAGCTTCAAAGCCTATATTGTTTATACCATATTCAGAAAGACAATCAAGTGTATTATCTAATTTTGTTGGATTTACAACAGATGAACCAGCCCCCTGGTAGCGAGCTTCGCGTGCAAAATCTCCTATCACAGCAATTTTCAAATCTTTATTTAACGGAAGTATTTGCTCCTCGTTCTTTAGAAGTACGATTGACTCTTCCGCGGCTTTTTCAGCTATTGCGTGATGTTCTTCAACATTAAATTCAGTATGTTCACCGGTAAAAGCTTTTTCAGTATCAAAAACAAGGGTTAAGAGCCTTTCTACATTCTCATCAAGGATCTTCTCATCAAGATTTCCGCTTTTAACAGCATTAATAATATCAAGATTTGTTTCTCCGCCAGTTGTTGGCATTTCAAGCTCATTTCCGGCAATAAGACCAGCCACTCGCTCATTGCTGCCACCCCAGTCAGTTACAACACAGCCATTATATCCCCATTCATTACGGAGAATATCTCTCATAATATGCATATTTTCGTTTGTGTATGTTCCATTTAAACGATTATATGAACTCATAAGAGTTTTGGTCTGGCCTTCTTTTACTGCTATTTCAAAAGCGGTAAGATAAATCTCTCGAAGACTGCGTTCATCTACAATTGTATCAATTGACATCCGCCGTTTTTCCTGATTATTTACAGCAAAATGCTTAACACAGGAAGAAATTCCATTAGACTGAATTCCTCTAATTAGAGATGCCGCCATTTTTCCAGCAAGATAAGGATCTTCACTATAATATTCAAAATTCCTACCGCATAGGGGGTTACGCTTAATATTTATTCCAGGACCAAGCAATACATTAACTTTCTGTACAACAGCTTCTTCTCCAAGGCGTTGTCCCACAGACTCACAAACCTCCGGATTCCAGCTATTTGCAAGAGTCGCTGCAGTAGGAAAACAGGTAGCTGGCATACTTGGATTAAGCCCAAGATGATCTGCGGCGGCAACCTGCTTGCGCAATCCATGAGGACCATCTGCAAGAAAAATATTAGGGATTCCATATTTTTCAATATCCTGAGTCTGCCAAAAATCCATTCCTGACATAAGAGAAGCCTTCTCTTCAAGGCTCATTCTTTCAATTATTTCCTTTATTGCTTTATCGGACAATGTTCCTTCCTTAAAGTAAACTGGATTGAGGGCATCTAAGTAATATTAATCACAGAATTAAAAGCAACTGTTGTTTTATAAAGCCCCGCAGGGATCCGGAGCAAGCCCGGAAGAAATCCCTATTGTATAACAATTAGGACACCTCTAATAAATCTTGATTGGAGTTGTTAGAGATTTCCATATTTTATCTTAAAGTAAAAATACTATAACATCGTTTATTTCAATTAGCTATAAACGAAAGGTTGCACAGTGGTAACAGATAGTTGAATCCACTTTTAGTTACTTAAGTTGATAATTTAAATCGATTAAGCTCTTTATCAGCAGAATTCATTGAATTATCAAGTCGCTCAGCAAGAGTGTTCATATCTGTCATTCCGGAACTTATATCCTTAACTCTTACATGGATATCCTTGATTGAGTCATCAATAGAAGAAGAAATTCTGGCCAAACCATCCATAACCTCAACCATCTTTACATTATTATTTTTTAAAACAGCTGATTCCTGCTTCAAAATGTAGCTTTTTTCATTAAGCTGCCCAATAGCACCAAGGAGTTCTTTTCCTCCAATATTCATTTCATTCAAATTAGTAGAAATCTCTGTAAAAGCATTGATAAGTTCCTTAAACTTATCTTGAATATCGTTGTAAACACTGGAAGTAAAAATACTTGCGTCTCTGGCATTCTTTATATTAGCGATTACCTTTGAAAGAACATCTCCCATTGACGTTGATTGAAAACTGGAAGTTTCAGCCAGCTTACGAATCTCCTCAGCAACAACAGCAAAGCCTTGACCAGCCTCACCAGCATGTGCCGCTTCTATAGCCGCGTTCATAGACAAAAGATTTGTCTGCGAAGCAATATCTGAGATAAGCTGAACCATCTCAAGAATGGTATCAATGTCACCGTGTATAGAATTAACGGATTCAACAGATTCATGAATCTTAACACTTCCGTCATTGATTCTCTGCCGCAACTCTTCTGTCTCATTTTTTCTGTTCATAGCAATAGTGGATAAATTCTCAATTGAGCTAATCATCTCATTTATTGCCGCAGTGGATTCCTCTACTGCTGAAACTTGGCTTAAAACATGGCTCTCAAAAAGCTTTACACTCTGATCAAGACTATGACCTACTTCTCTGGTGTCTTTTACTCCGCGTTCAAGAGAGTTTGTCTGCTCAACTATCAAATTGACATTAGTTGAAATCTGTATTGCAGCCTCTCCATTTTCAGAAATAGAACTAACGGTTCCAGATTTAACATTGTTTGCCTCATCGATAGACTCTTTAAGTGCTATAAGAATCATTTCTGTTTTTTTGATAAAATCATTCAGATTTTCAGCAAGAAGAGCTATTTCATCACGCCCCTTTACAGGAAGACGCTTTGTTAGATCTCCTTCTCCGGTTGCCAAAGAATGAACCTCTACACTAAGTTTTTTTATTGGTTTCAAAACAGATCTATAAACAGTAAACAGAATGAATAGCCCCAGGATTCCACCCAAAGCAGCAAGAATATGATATGTCACAAATAAGCGGAATCCAAAATGCCTGATTCCATGATAGTTTTCTGCGGCTTGTGTAGAAATTAAATTTGCTGAAGACTGAATAGCAGCATAAAGATTATCTTCATCTCTTAAAGAGTCATCTCTATACAACGCAATACGCCCCCCAAGTTCGGATCCTCTTTTGGTAACACCTTCAACCATAACTTTCCAGTCATTGAATTCATCTTGTACAGATTTAATATTTTCTTCTTTGTCCGGAAAAATCATTAAAAATTGAGTCTGAAAAGAATCTAATTCCTTTTCAGCATCTTCTAAAAGAGGGGTGATATCTGACTGTATTTCAGCAAAGGATTCTGTCTTGTTATCCAGCAAAATAATTCCAAGCTGTTGGTCAATATCTCTTGTTTTACGATCCAAAGAGCTGCACATCTCCAACAGACGAAATTGATCCTGATAAACATGTTCGGCCTTTGACAAAATATCCATTGTTATAAAGGTTGCAAAGTACGAAATCCCAATCAATAATACAGACAACAGTATTACTGAACTGAATAATCGAAATTTAATTGTCATGGCTTTCTCCTGAAAGTAATGTTAAAATAATTTTTAATTGAGCCTCTTAAAACCCGGGTTGGGGTTTTAAGAGGCTTTGAAGAAAATTTAACAACATTAAGTAATTATATATAGCATAACAAGTTGTTAAATCTTCTTCATTTACATTAAGGTTGATTTTTAAAACTTCCTAAGTTTTGAAAAAGCCTCAATTATAAAAAAATACCATACCTTCTTTTATAAAGCCATAAACAAAAGCTTTAATGCTCTAAACAAAAAGTGGAGCCATAATTATTTTTATTAGTATTTTGATGTCTTGGTCTGTTTTTTTAATTCTCTTTTCTTTTTTAAAAAATGTGAAAGCCCTTTGAAAAAATGACCATTAACAACCATAAGGATGCCATCAACCATTGGCATACTAATAAGCCCTCCTGTCATTCTCGATATTCCGCGAAAAGGCATATTGTATATGGACATCATAATTAGATTAGAACTATCTCGCTTGCCAATTTTTTTCAGAAACCAGCGAAAAAATATTATCAGCCAATATACCACCCTTGCAAAACGTCCTGCCGCGTAACGACATTGAGCTATTGTATCATTATATCCAAGAGGACGGGCTCTATCCCAGAACGGATCAGGAGCCTTTTGCCCCAGAAGAGTCTCAAACTCATAAGTATCTACCCGGCTGATATCACCGCTGTAATAGCTTGGAAGGGCGCTTTTATCATAAGGGATCGTCGTTTCATCTCCAGCCTTTAAAAGAAATCCTCTAAGACGTATATCAGCGCTTGAAGCGCCAATCATAATCTTATATCTGCCGGGTTCTATTTCCCAACTGCCTGTTTTCACGTTATAGTACCGGAAACTTTTATCATCAAAAGGTATTCTAAGCTTTTTTGTCTCTCCCGGATTTATAAAGACCTTTTTAAAGCCCTTTAACTCTTTACCAGGTCTAAAAATACCTGAATCAGGACAAGCTATGTACAATTGCGCTACTTCCATACCGGCAAGCCTGCCTGAGTTTTTAAGAAAAAACGAAACTCCGCTGTCATCTATTTCAAGACCAGAATATTCAAAACTTGTATAACTTAATCCAAAGCCGAAGGGAAAAAGAACCTTCTTGCCAACAGTATCAAAATATCTGTAACCAACAAAAAGAGCTTCGCGGTATTCAACACTAACCTCATGCCCCGGAAAATTAGAAGCAGATGGGGTATCAGAATAGCTTAGAGGATAGGTTTCTGCTAACTTACCAGAAGGGTTTACATCTCCGGAAAGGACTCTAAGAATTGCCCTTGCTCCAGCCTGACCACCAAGATACCCATGAAGAACCGCCCGGGCCTTGTCTATCCACGGCATTTCTATAGCCGCCCCGCAGGAAAGGATAACAATAATATTTTGATTTACCTCATAAAGGGCATCAAGAAGCTCTATCTGGTTCAAGGGTAAAGACATATCAGACCGGTCTACCCCCTGTGCTTCAGTAACCTCATCAAGACCGAGATAAAGCAAAACTACTTCAGATTCAGCCGCCAGCTTGCAGGCTTTTTTTATCTTTGTCCAGTTTCTTTTACCGTACCTCTCAAAACCTGGCTCCCAGCCTATACTTTTAATTCCAGATTCATCAAAACATTCAAGTGTATTATCAAGAACAGTAGGATTAACTATTGATGACCCGGCGCCCTGATATCGCGCGTCACGAGCAAAATCACCGATAACAGAAACCGTCCGTCCATATTTCAAAGGAAGAATATTCTCCTCATTTTTAAGAAGGACTATTGATTCCTCCGCAACCTTTTGAGAGACACGGTGATGTAGTTCAATATTAAAATCAATATGCGGCGTTTTTAAAGCTTCTTCAGTACATATAACAAGGTCCAGAAGCCTGTCTACATTTTGATCAAGAATATCCTCATCAAGAAGACCATTTTTGACTGCTTCAATAATGTCTTTATCAGTCTCGCCTCCAGTAGAAGGCATTTCCAATTCATTTCCGGCAATAAGTCCTGCAACACGGTCATTACTTCCGCCCCAGTTTGTTATAACACAGCCGTCAAAGCCCCACTCATCTCTTAGAATATCCTGAAGAAGGTGCTTGTTTTCATTGGCATAAATACCATTTATTTTATTATAAGCTGTCATAACCGCTGATGGATGCCCCTCTTTAATGGCTATCTCAAAAGCAGTTAAATAAATTTCACGAAGACTGCGTTCATCAACAACAACATCAATTGCCATAATACGCTCTTCTTGATTACTTGCGGCAAAATGTTTAATACAGGCAGCAACGCCCTGAGACTGAATACCACGAATGTAGGCAGCAGCCATCTTCCCTGATAAAAACGGATCTTCACTGAAATATTCAAAATTACGCCCGCAAAGCGGATTTCGCTTTTGATTTACTCCGGGACCAAGCAGAACATTAACCCGCTGAGACACTGCTTCTTTGCCAAGATTAACACCGACACGTTCGCCAAGCTCTTCATTCCAGCTGTTTGCTACAGTAGCGGCGGTAGGAAAACATGTTGCGGGAATACCTTCATTAAGCCCAAGATGATCTGAAGCAACAGCCTGCCTGCGGACTCCATGCGGACCGTCAGCAAGGAAAATGCTGGGTATGCCCTGTTCAGCAAGCTCCTTTGTCTGCCAGAAATCCTTACCGGACATCAGTGAAGCTTTTTCTGCGATAGTTAATTTATCAATAAGCTCTTTATATTTCAGCATTCCACGCCCATATAATAATAAGATTTAAGTTTTCCGGTTAAAACTTTAACCAAAACCCAAAGTAAAGAAAATCAAGCATCCAGTAAACCCAGCAAGAATATTAAATATCATCAAATCTTCTTCAAGGCAGCTTTTCTCAAAAAATAAAAGATGCCGTATAGTAAAAAGATATTAGAGTAGTTTTTACAGTTTGACAATCTTATTTTATAATATACATAACCAGATAAAAAACAATCAAAACCCATAAACCTTTTGTTACCCCCCTGAAACAAATAGCTGATTGCTGTACGAAAGATCGGATGTTAAGATCATAAAAAATTATATGCTCTATTCGTTCATACAACGACAAAAACATGGAGGCCGCAAGACATCATTCTTGCGCATTTCATAAAATAAAGGAGAAGACAATGTTAAAAAGAACCATGCTTTTAGCAAGCATTACTTTGCTGTTATTTGCTGTTTTTTCATGCGCCAAGCAGGATCCATTTGAAAACAGTATTTACAGTGAACAGCCTAAAATAGGGGTTTATCAGGATTACGCAGCAGAAAGCGATATTCCTTCTGAAGGCTCAGCACCTATACTTGCTACAGGAACAGAAAAAGGAATCATCAAAAAGCACGGGTTAGAATTTAAAGATTCTGACGGTGATGGAGACCTTGACCCATATGAAGACTGGAGACTTCCTACTAGAGAGAGAGCAGAAGATCTTGTAAGTCAAATGTCTGTTAATCAAAAACTTGGATTACTTAGCTGGTTTGGTTCAACCGGAAGTGAAAAAATGACAAAAGACACTAACGGAACCGATGATGACAATAGTGATGACACATTATTTTACGGTATTTCAGGATTAAATGACGATGGAACAATAGTAGAAAAAGGTGATGATGATAAACTAACATTTGCTAATGCTCTAAAAAGCCACAACCTTAGATACGGAAATACCAAATTTGATAAAGCACCAATGGATGAGGTTAAATATAATAACAATCTTCAGGGATACGTAGAAAGACTTGATTGGGGTATTCCTTTTATTGTTAGTTCAGACCCATCTCACGAAGGTTGGAATGGAAATGAAGAATGGGCAAACGGATTATCTAAATGGCCTTTCTATATCGGACTTGGAGCAGCTAACGATCTTAAAGTGACTAAGGAATTTGGCGAAACTGTATCAAGAGAATCAAGAATGCAGGGACACTTTATGTTACTTGGACCTCAAGCTGATATAGCCACAGAACCAAGATGGGCAAGAACTTCTACGACCATTCATTCAAGTGGTGACGCAGTAGCCAAACACATTAGAGTATTAATTAAAGCAATGCAGGGTGGAGATCATCTATCACCTGAAGGAATCGCTGTAACAGTTAAACACTTTCCTGGCGCAGGCTCTAACGAACAGGGAATGGACAGTCACACCCATGCTGGACGTTATAGTGTTTTTCCGGGCAACAATATCGATGAGCACTTGAAGGGCTTCAAAGCTGCAATAGATGCCGGAGTATCAACAGCAATGGCATGTTACAGCATTATTGATATAGATGAATATAAAGACGTTGTTAACGGTAAACCTGTTGATGAAGGTGCAGCTTTCTCCAAAAAAATTATGACAGATCTTCTTAAAGATCAATTGGGATTTGACGGAGCAGTTGTATCAGACTGGGGAATATCAGGAGCAAGCAGCTGGGGTCATAGTGACATAAAAAATAAGCCAGAAATTTTTGCCGAAATGCTTAATGCCGGAACATACCAGTATGGCGGTGATGACAAAACTGAAACATGGATTGAAGCTTATAATTTTGAGCTTATTGATGAAGCAACAATAAATACTGCTGCTACAAGAGCTCTTGAACTTCAGTTCAACCTCGGCCTTTTTGAAAATCCATATATCGATTTAACCGAAGCAACAGCATTCTGGGCTCCAGATGGAGAACAGAAAAAAGAACGTGAAGCAGAAGGCGAAGCTGCAATGAAAAAAGCAATGGTATTAACAAAAAATACCGAAGCAGCAGCAGATGTTGAGCTTCTTCCTATAAAGGGGACAATGGATGAATACATAGCAGGTGTTGACACTAATGGAAACGGAACTGTAGATGTATTTTTTGACAGCGCATACCCAGATGCTGACAGTGGACAGAAAGATACTAAAGCTTTCTCAACTGATAAACAGTATTTAAATATAAATTTTGTTGATGACATCAGTAAAGCTGATATAGCCGTAATAAGAATCTTTTCTCGAGGCTCAACATACTTTGGAACACAGGGTGGAACGCCACTAAACTATGACGACCCAGTTCGTGTTTGGGATCATGACAAACAAATGTACACTGATGAATTAGTACATGTTGCTACAGATCCAGGTGATGCTATGAAAGGATTTGCTGGTTGGAAATTCAATGACTGGAGTAATCTTTCAAATGCTGGATTCTTTGGAGGCTTTTGTACCTTCTTGGGAGCCAGTGACAGTAAGGCTGCTATAGAAAGAACAATTGCAGCCAAGAAAGCTAATCCAAAACTGAAAATTATTGTTGGAATGACAGCATCAAGACCTGGAATTGTTTCAGGCTTCATTGATGATATTGACGCAATGATTATCGACTTTGCAGCAACAGACAAAGCATTCCTTGATGTTGTATTCTGGCAGGATGGAGACTCTCCAAAAGGAAGACTTCCATATGAGATTCCAAGCAGCCAGGCAGCAGTTGAAGCACAGCTTGAAGACGTTGCAAATGATTCAGCTAATCCTACCTTCGAAGCAGGTTATGGCCTTGATTATGTTTCAGTAGGCGGCTACGGTTACGGAAACTAATAAAATTTATTAGCAATGATTAGGAAGTTCCTTTCCTTGCTGAATAAATCGTATAATCCTTCCTGATTAATATTTCAGGAAGGATTTTTTTATTTTCAACTTATCAATTCCCCTTTTACAAGCTTTAAATTTATCCTATTGTGTTGAACGAGGTTATGTGAATCATGAAATATGACTACTTGATAGTTGGCGCGGGCTTGTTTGGCTCAGTATTTGCCAGAGAAATGCTTAAAAAAAATAAGACCTGCCTGGTTATAGATAAACGTTCTCATTTCGGCGGTAATTGTTATACTGAGAAAATTGAAGATATAAATGTCCATAAATATGGAGCCCATATTTTTCATACCAGCAATAAAGCTGTATGGGAATATGTAAACCAGTTTGCTAATTTCAATAATTATATAAACTCTCCAATAGCCCGTTATCATAATGAAATATATAATTTGCCATTTAATATGAATACCTTCAGTAAAATGTGGGGAGTAATAACACCTGATGAGGCTAAAGCAAAAATAGAATCACAAAAAAACACATCGATAAAAGAACCTCAGAACCTCGAAGAACAAGCAATTTCTTTGGTTGGAATAGATATCTATGAAAAGCTGATTAAGCATTATACAAAAAAGCAATGGGGAAGAGCCCCAAAAGAACTGCCCGCATTCATAATAAAAAGGCTGCCCTTAAGATTTACTTATAATAACAATTATTTTAATGACACTTATCAAGGAATTCCTGTTGGAGGATATTCATTATTATTTGAGAATTTACTAAAAGGAATCGACGTACAGTTAAACACAGACTATTTTAATAATAAACCGTATTTTGATGACATAGCAAAAAAAATCATCTATACAGGCCCGGTTGATAGATACTTTGATTATTGTTATGGAGAATTAGAGTACAGAAGTTTGTCATTTCAGACTGAAATTCTGGAATTAGAAAATTACCAGGGCAACGCCGTTGTCAATTATACAGACGACACAGTTGATTTTACCAGAATAATTGAACATAAACATTTTGAATTTGGAAAACAGAAAAAAACAGTAATAACCAAAGAATTCCCGAAGGAATGGAACACCGGAGACGAGCCTTATTATCCAGTGAATAATGAAAAAAATACAATTTTACTTGATAAATATACAAAGCTGAAAGAAAAAGAAAAAAATGTATATTTTGGAGGGCGGCTAGCTGAATATAAATATTACGATATGCATCAGGTTGTTGAAAATGCTCTTAATTTTGCAAAAAAAGAAGAACTAAAATTATAACTAAAATCTTTTCATATAGAAATTAACTTATAACAAATTAAGAGTTTTTTCTGAATTATTTATGAAACAAATATTTTTAGCGCCTAAAAATAACATAAAGTCCTTAAGGGCGTTATCTATAGACTTTTTAATTGAAGAAGAAACTTTACAACTATCTTCCCACCACCAGTTTTTTATAACAAGCTCATTTTTCTTTCTGTCAAAAACAGGTTCAAATCTTGCAACAAAACTATTCTTATATAATACAGGTAAAACGTAATAACCGTATTTACGGGCTTTAGAAGGAGTATAAACTTCCCATTTATAACTAAAACCAAAAAGATTTTGTATAACTTTTCTGTCCCATATCAGGTTATCAAGAGGAGCAAGAAAAGAGGTTCGGGCTGTAATTTTATTATTTACAAAATGGCTAAAATTACCTGTAGAAATATAAAAAACGTCATCTATTCCATCTATCGACAATTCTTCAATCTGCCCTAAATCAAGAAGTCTTTTTAAGCTGTCAGCTCTTTCGTTTTTATTAAGCCTACATCCAAGCCAACCGTCGCCGGAGCGATTCCATAAAAATCCAATAGAATCTATCCGCCGTTTTACCTGCCAGTTATTATAAAGATCTTCATCAATATTAGGATCTTGAGAATTAAGGATTTCTTGAGAAATTAGCCGACTTGTTAACGAATAATATTTTCTTGTTCCTTGTTTATGATGAACAAGAAGCTCTCCGCTATGATACATACTCTCAAGAACAGCTCTAACAATATTTGCCGGAGCCCAATACCAGTCGACTCTTTCCTTATTTTTTATATCACTTGAACATATAAATTCTTCTGTTTCAAGAAATTTAAGAATCTCTGTTTTTACTATTTTAAATTCCTCTTCATGTTCTAAATATCTGTTTCTATAAAGCTCCCGCTCACGTGCAAAATACGGCCAGTGATTGACAGATATAATAGACATATTTTGGTCCCATCCATCAAATAAATATCTTTTTTCATACAAAAGACTGAAAAGCTGTTCTTCACGATATTTTTCAATTCTGTTATTCAAAACAAGATCAGCGTTCCGCGCTGTTTGTCTTAATGGATCGTATTGAATACAACCTACTCTTTCAATAAAAGAGACAACACCTTCATCAGTCGTTATCTTTTCTGAAAGATTTATCCCCTGATAGGCAAG
>JAQQAK010000141.1 GCA_028527945.1 Spirochaetaceae bacterium | reverse complement strand
TACTTAAAAATTCTTTTTCCATTTCAGCACCTTTACAATTCTGGACAATAATAATCCAAATAAAGCAATTAAAAGAAATAATCTATATTCTTCTTCCGGAATTAAACGATATTTTTTACCACCAGCTCCAGAAACATTATTAATCTTTTTCAAAAGTTCAGGCAGTAATAAATTATCTGTAGCCAGATAATAGGCTCCATCTGTCTCAGATGAAAGACTTCGAAGCTTGTCTTCATTAAGTTTTGTAATAACTTTTCGTCCGGAAGACTCCAGAACTGGATTATTATCAGAATCAAGAATAAATGAACCGTCAGCTGTACCTGTCCCAATAGTCAAGATACTAACTTCTGCTTCTTTAGCCTTCTCTACAGCCGACTGAACATCACCAGAGAGAGCCTCTCCATCAGAAATAAGGATAATATATTTATCTCTTTCTTCACCCTTTGGAAAGGCTGATAAGGCTGCTTCTATACCGCTTTCTATATTACTTCCCGGACTTGAGAGTAAATTAGTATCAAGAAAGTCAAGAAAAGTGTAAACCGATTCAGTATCTTCTGTCGCGGGAATGATTTTAACCCCCTGCCCTTTAAATACAACAATTCCAAAGCGGCCGCCATCAACGTTATCACACACAGCGCGAATAATATTTTCCGAAGCACCAAGCCTTGAAGGTTTTATATCGGTGGCATTCATACTGCGTGAAACATCTACAGCAAAAACAACATCAACGCCGTTAGGCTCATAACTTGCAGGCTGTCCATCTCCTGGAAACCCAACAAGTGACAGAATAACAAAAACCACAAAGATAATAATTCCAAACGATATAAAAAAACACTTTACAGTATATAAGTCAAAAAAACTTGATGATCGCCAACTTCCAGCAAAAGATTCAAGATAGCGACGTCCACGATAATATCTGACAAACATAATTGCTATCATTGGAATAAGAAGAAGCAAAAACCACATAAATGAGGGATAAGACACTGTTAGAGCACCTCCCTGAATAAGACTTTCTTAAGAAAAAAGTCAAAAAGAATAAGCAAAGCGCCAATTATAATGAACTCTCGATAATATTGGCGGCTGTTTGTTTTTATCTTGATACGCTTTTCTGTTGTTTCTATTGAGTCAATAGCAGACATTATAGAATCAAGCGATGAAACACTTGAGGCATAAAAATAACGCCCCTCAGCCTTATTGGCAATATCCACAAGGAGACTATCATCAAAATCACTCTGGTAACGCCCTGTAATAACTTTACCAGTTTCTCTGTCCGTATACTCTATTGGAACCTCACCTTTTGTTCCAATACCTATTGTATAAACTCTGATACCCATTTCACTTGCAAGTTCCGCGGCAGACATGGGAACAATCTCTCCAGCGTTATTCTCACCATCTGTAATTAGAATAATGACCTTTTCTGAAGCTGTAGAATCCTGTAGATGAAGCGAAGCTATAGCAAGCCCCATTCCTATAGCAGTTCCATTGCCAAGCTCCATAAGCTCAATATCATCAAGCTTCTCAAGAAATGCCGCTGTATCAAGTGTAGGAGGAATGCGTAATGCAGCCTGTTCAGAAAATGTAACAAGCCCAACAGGATCATGCTCTCTGGCAGTAACAAATTTTCTTATCTGCTCTTTTGCCGCCTCAAAACGGTTTGTAGGAGAAAAATCCAAAGCCGCCATACTTGGAGACTCATCAAGAACAAAGATAACATCTACACCTCTTGATAAATATATTTTTTCCTTCTCAACAAAAGAAGGCGCGGCAAGCGCAAGAATTAAAAGAACAGCCCCACCCCAGAACGACAAATTTGAAATAAATATTAAAAACTTTAATCCGCTATTACCTGATTTAAACTTACTGCTCTGCCATAAAGAAGTTGAGGCAGGAATAAGCCCTCCCCGTCCTTTATAAAAATGACAAAAATAAATAAGCGGTATAATAACAGCCAAAAGAAACAAATACGGAGGTTTTTCAAATATCCACATCGTTGTGCCCTCCAAAAAAGTAAAAATCTATTTCTTCAACAATATCATTAACATCTGCCAGAATTTTCAATCTTTCATCAGAGGAGATTTGCCCATCGCCAAATTTAATCTCATCTGCAAGCCTGAAAAAAGGAATAAGCTCAACAGCCTTTGCAGCCTCTTTAAAATCGCCAAGAACCATTGCGGAGGCCTCTTTAACAGTAGCAGAAGAATAATCTATAGAGCCTCTGGCTGAAAGATAGATTCTAAGCTCATCTACAATAATTGTTAAAAGTTCTCTATCAGTCATTCCTGAATGCTTATCAGATAAATCTTTAAGAATATTCATAATTCTCTTATATGGCCGCTTTTGTCTTTTTTCATTTATAAAGTCAGTGATTTTATTTTTGAAGCTTGCTCCAAAAATAATAATACAAAGCGGCAATATAAATAGCAGACCTATTAAAAGACCTATGTAATAACCAGTTCCAGGAAGAAGCATCTGTTCTGCCGGAGGTGAAAAAGGATGAGACTCTTCAGCCAAAACTGACTTTGTTTGAATTCTTATATCTTTAAGAGAAATATCTCCGAATTGAACAGTAGGGAGAGTTCTGATTCCAGGAGCATACGGCCTTAAAAGAAGTCTAAGCTCATAGACATCTCCGTCCTGCAGAATATCAGCTGAATCTATTTTTATCCAATAAGGAGAAGGCAGGCTTTTGGGTTTCTCTACCTTTGCGCCGACAGAAGGTCTTATTTTAACCCTCATTTCTACTAAATCGCCAACATAGAAGTCCTGAGGAAGAAAAACAACTTTTTCACTGATATAATTTTTATCAGCAAAAAGCGGTATAGAAATAAGCAAGACAAGAAGTAATAAAAAAAAACGTTTCACCTGCGTTTACGCCTCTCAAAAAAAGATAGTAATTCTCTTGCAGGATCATCCTCTGTATTTATAACCATAGAACCAATACCTCTGCGGCGGCATTCCCGCTGCCAGAAAATATGTTCTTTATCCCAAAAGTCCTGATAAGACTCTCGATATCTTGGAGAAAACCCAAAACTTTTGGATACTTCCCCAGACTCAACATCACGAACTTCCATAAATCCGCTCTTAGGGTGTTTTATCTCCATAGGATCAACGACCTTTATAGCGATAAGATCATGCTTTCTTGACAACATACTCATATGCCTGAAAGACGGGGCTATTCTAAAATCTGAAACAACTATACAAATACCACGCCTCTTTACAGACTGCTGAACACAGGCTGCCGCAAGAGCAAGATCAGAGCCATGACCTTTTGCTTCTATTGACGCGATGTCATTAATAAGGCTCATAAGATGACCATGCCCCTTCATTGGAGGAACCCATTTTTCAATTCTATCCGAGAAAAAAACTGCTCCTACTCTATCATTATTATGAACAGCTGAATGAGCCAGGATAGCAGAAACAATAGCAGCTATATCAGCCTTGGAATAGGTTCCGCTTCCGGTCTGAAGAGAAGAAGAAACATCAATCATTAAAATCATTGCCATTTCACGTTCTTCACGGAAAGTTTTTACATACGGAGCCCCCATTCTTGAGGTAACATTCCAATCTATAGTTCGAATATCGTCACCTTCTGAATATTCACGCACCTCATCAAACTCAAGCCCCGGTCCGCGAAATAAAGAACGGTAATTGCCGGTAAGAAATCCTTCGACAATACGGGATGAAACAAGAGGTATGTTACGAATATTAGATAGGAGCTGAAGGCTGTCCATTATGGAACCGGAACTATTTTGAGAATCTTGTCGATAACATCATCTGCTGTAAGTTCTTCTGACTCAGCCTCATAAGACAACACAATCCGGTGCCGCATTACATTGTAGACAACAGATTTTACATCGTCTGGAATAACATAACTACGACCTTCAAAAAGAGCCTGAATCTTGGCACATCTGTAAAGATAAATAGTGGCTCTTGGAGAGGCTCCAAACTCTATGTACTTAGCATAAGGTATTGTTATTTTATCTTTCTCTCTGGTAGCAGCAACAAGAGCAACAATATATTCTTCGATTCTTTCATCGATTTTAATCTTTTCAGCAGTCGCTCTTATCTCCTTAAGACTCATTGGAGTAAGAACCTTTTTAACAGTAATATCTGTTTCTATTCCCATACGCCTTAAAATAGCAAGTTCTTCTTCCTGACTAGGATAATCTACCTTGAGTTTCAGAATAAAACGGTCAAGCTGTGCTTCCGGCAATGGATATGTTCCTTCACTTTCAATAGGATTCTGTGTTGCAAGAACAAAGAATGGATCAGGAAGCTTGTGAGTCTCACTTCCAATTGTTACCTGACGTTCCTGCATAGCTTCTAAAAGAGCAGACTGAACCTTGGCCGGAGCACGGTTGATTTCATCTGCAAGAATTATGTTATCAAAAACAGGCCCCTTACGAACAACAAATTCACCACCTTGCGGACGATATACATTAGTTCCTATTATATCAGCAGGAAGTAGATCCGGTGTAAACTGGATTCTGGAAAAAGAGGCTGTAATTACCTCTGACACAGTTTTTACAGCAAGAGTTTTGGCAAGTCCTGGAACTCCTTCTATAAGGACATGACCGCCTGAAAGAAGCCCCATTAAAATACCATCAAGCATAGAGTTTTGCCCTATTACTTTTGTAGCTATTTCTTCCCGGCAAGCATTAAGCTGCAAATGAGCTTTTTCTATCATTGTATCAATGTTTTCGCTTATCATTATTTATCCTCAAGACCGGTAATCAGCATTCTCACTTACATATTCATGTGTAAGATCACTTCCGGTAATTATTGAAACCGATTCGCCGATTCCAAGATTTATTTCAATATCAACTGTTTTATCATTTACCGGCCATCCTTTATGCTCGGCTGGATAACTGCAATTTTTAAGGTATTCTGACAGTTCTTTCTCTTTCTGAGGAGTAAGCCTGAACGCGCCTTCAGAAAATATTAATGATCCGCCAAGATGAAGTTCAAGCTTTCTAACAGGGATATCGATTCCTGCGTTGCCGCAATAATCACCTACTGAAGAAATAAATCTTCCGACATTAGGATCGTTTCCGGCAATTGCAGTTTTAACCAATGGAGAGTTAACAAGAGCCTTTCCTATTGAAGAAGCCTGCTCTTCAGTTTCTGCTCCGGAAACCTTAACCTTGATAACATGAGATGTGCCTTCCCCATTTCTGACAATATCAGAAGCAAGTTCAGAACAAACCTCAAAAAGAGCATTCTCAAAAAGCTTTGTGTCATCACAAGGAACTAAGGCAGAACTTGCGGCAATGACCATATCACTTGTACTTTGATCACTATCTACAGATATACGGTTAAATGTTTTTGAAACAATCCCCGGAAGCATTGCCCTGAGAGTCTCTCTGCTTACAGCAAGATCTGTCATTACAAAACATAGCATAGTTGCCATATTAGGCTCTATCATACCGGCACCCTTGGCGACAGCGACAATACGCCCCCCGCCTGGCAGCGTTCTACTTCTCAGTTTTGGAAAACTGTCTGTAGTCATTATATGTTTGGAAAGTTTATAAGCGTTTTTTTCAGAATCGTTGACAGTAGACTTTACAAGCTCAGGAACAGCTTCCTTCATTTTCTCAACTGGAAGCCGCCATCCTATTACTCCTGTAGAAGAAGCCATAAGAAATGAGGGGTCACAGCCTAGCTGCTGAGCAGCTACTTTGAGAACCTGCTCAGAATCATCAAGCCCTGTTTCAATACAAACGTTGGCAATTTTATTATTTATAAGAATTCCCTGAAATTTTTCATTATTAAGCCGGTCACGGCAAAGATAAACCGGCGCTCCCGGAAATTGATTTCGGGTAAATGTTCCTGCAAAAACATTCGTAGGCTCATCAAGAAGAAGCATAGAAAAGTTCATTTCCATTAGATTTCCGGACTCAAGCTCTTCCGGAACAAACGATAAAGATGTGCAGCCTGTTTTGAATCCGGAAGGAAGCGCACCCTGGGCTTCCAGTATCTTTCGGTATTCAATATCTGAATTGATTTTTTTCACTATTCTTTTATATAACGGATCTTAATAAAACTCAACAGAGAGGCACTCAGCACCGAAGCTTTTAATTTGACAAAAATTGCTTAAACTATTTTAGAGGACAGTATGTAAAAAAATCTTTACAACAATAATATTGAGGATATCTATATTTTTTGATAGGATTTTGCCAATTATGTCAAACAATTGTATTACAGAAAGAGCACTGGCAGCTTCGTTAAAAAAACTAATGTTAACAAATCCTATAAACCGAATTCATATAAAAATGATAACCGATGACTGCGGTTGTACACGTCATACCTTTTATAACCACTTCCGTGATGTTTACGAACTTCTGGGCTGGATCTACGAAAGGGAGGTTATTGCAGGAGTCGATAAATACTGCACACTTTCACAGTGGGAAGAAGGCCTGAAACTGATACTTGAGTATACAGCAGAGAATAGGATTATTTGCATAAACACCTACCGTTCTCTGGGACGGGACCATCTGGAAGCCTTTCTCTTCCGTGTTTTTTACGGTTTTCTTTCAAGCGTTATCGAAGACATATCACAAAATATGTCTCTCACTGCTGAAGTAAAGAAAGAATGCTGTGACTTTTACGCTAACGCAATAATGGGTGTATTTATTGCCTGGCTAAAAAAGGATCTTGACGAATCTCCTGAAAAAATGCTGACACATATAGACCGTATGCTTGGCGGAAATATAGTTAATACATTAAAAAAATTTAGCAAGCAAAAGTAACAATTCAACCAAGTTGTTACCTTTTTTCACTCCTAAAAAAATCTGTTCATTGAGGATAAATTCAAACCTTTGTACCTTCAAATTATAAAACTTGATTTGCATAAAGCAGAATTTTTTATAGGAGATACGTAAATGAACAATTACGACAAGATTAACCCAAAGGCTCCCAAAAACATTGAGAACCGAAAAGCCTATCTACTTGGCGGAGGCATTGGATCATTAGCTTCAGCAGCATTTTTAATAAGAGACGCTCACATGCCTGGTAAAAACATTCATATCATAGAGCAACTTGACAGACTAGGCGGTTCTATGGATGGACAAGGTTCAGCCGAAAAGGGTTATACTGCCCGTGGCGGACGTGAGATTGAAGCACATTTTGAGTGTTTCTGTGATCTGTTCAGCTTTATACCATCACTTTCAGATCCTAACGTAAGCGTTTTGGATGAGTTCCGCCAGCTTAACATTGAAGAGCCAATTGAATCTCATTGCCGATTAGTTGAAAAACAGGGCCAGCCTGTAGATTTCTCATCTTTTGGTCTTACAACAGCCAATTCTATGGAATTAGCAAAGCTTCATATGCTTACAGAAGAAGCACTTGGCGCAACAACAATTGAAGAATTCTTCACAGAAGAGTTCTTTGAAACTAACTTCTGGTTTTTCTGGGTAACAATGTTTGCTTTTGAACCTTGGCACAGTGTTGTTGAAGTAAAACGTTACATGGAGCGTTTTATGCACCTTATTGGCGGAATGAACCGCTTGAAAGGAATTCTTCATACTGATTTCAACCAGTACGATTCATTAATTCTTCCACTTATTACATGGCTTAAAGATCATGATGTAAACTTTGACTGTGGTTGTGTTGTAAAAGACATTGACTTTGATATTACAAACGATAAGAAAACAGCTACAGCAGTTCATTACACAAAGAACGGAAAGGAAGAAGTAATCAAAACAACTGCCAACGACATTGTTCTTTTTACTAATGGCTCAATGACAGAAAATACAGAAAGAGGAGATTTTAATACTCCAGCACCTCTTAACAGATCAGAAGACAAGGGCTGCTTTTCTGTATGGGAAAAAATTGCAAAGAAATCACCTGACTTTGGTCATCCTGAAAAATTCTGCTCTGATGTAGATAAGACAAAATGGATGAGTTTTACCATCACTCTAAAAGATGATGACATTGTATTTCCTCATATCCTCAACCTCACACATGACAAGCCAGGTATGGGCGGATTGGTTACAATCAAGGATTCAAGCTGGTTAATGAGCTGGGTTGTTCCAAAACATCCACACTATATTGATCAGCCAGATAATGTTCACGTGCTATGGGCATATGCTCTTAACCTTGATGTTCCAGGTGATTATGTTAAGAAAACTTATTCTGAATCTACAGGTAAAGAAATGTTTGAAGAACTTCTATACCATATGGGCCTTGAAGACAAGATTCCAGAAGTACTATCACATACAGTAAACGTAATTCCTGCAATGATGCCTTATATTACATCACAGTTTATGCCTCGTGTTGCAGGAGACCGTCCAGATGTAATTCCTGCAGGAAGCCAGAACTTTGGATTCCTTGGTCAGTATGCTGAGATTCCACACGATTGTGTATTCACAGTAGAGTATTCTGTAAGAAGTGCTATGATGGCAGTTTACGGACTTCTTGACCTCGAAAAACCAGTTGAAGAGATTTACCCAGGCTGGTATGACATTAGAGTTCTTGCATCAGCTGCAAAGAAGTGTCTTGGAGTTGAATCTATCAGTGATGTTCCTCTTGGAATGCTTTTGAAAAATGTTGAGGCATCCAAACTTCTTTAGAGTGCGATTGTTTTACACACCGCCTCCTGAAAAAGGGTTACCCTCCCAGCTCTTCAGGGGGCATTTTTATGTATTTTATTCATATAGATTAGCAATTTCTTTATATCTAAAACATGTAACAAGATGATCATTCACCATTCCTACTGCCTGCATAAAAGCGTAACAGATTGTTGGACCTACAAATTTAAAGCCTCTTTTTTGTAAAGCCTTACTCATAGCTTCTGATTCTTTTGTTTTAGCTGGAACATCTGAGAGAGATTCGTATTTATTCAAAACTGGAGTTCCGCCCACAAACTCCCATAAAAAAGAAGAAAACGCTCCACAGTCTTCAATTGTTTTTAAATAAGCCTTAGCGTTTTGTCTGGCTGACTCGACCTTTAACCTGTTACGTATTATTCCCGGATTATTTAAAAGCTCATTTATTTTTTCATCAGACCATTCAGCGATCTTTTCAGGCTCAAAACTATCATATGCCAAACGGTAAGAATCTCGTCTTTTAAGAATTGTAATCCAGCTTAGACCTGCCTGCGCTCCCTCAAGAATAAGCATTTCAAACAATTTTTTATCATCGTAAACAGGAACGCCCCATTCAGTATCGTGATACTCTATGTATTCAGGAGAACCAGAACACCAACTACATCTATCTTTCATATTTTAAGTATAGCATAAAGTTACTTGTAAAAATTCAGTTTTTGCGAAAGAGGCTGTATCGATTACAAATAAACCAAAAACTCTTCACCTAAAAAATTGATGTTGATTAAAATCATACACTGACCTATGATCGCAATATGATTATTAGCAATTATCACTCACATTTTAAGCTTGATGACGGAAACGGCGAACTTCATGATTACGCGGAATACGCCTTAAGCCAGGGGATGAACATTATAGGAACATCACCTCATGCTCCTGTTTACTATGAGAATGACTGGACAATGACTGAAGATGGGCTAAGTCAGTACCTTCAGGAAGTCAAAGCCTTGAAGAAGGAGTATAAAGAAAGGTTGGAAATTTATACTGGCCTTGAAATTGATTATCTTGGAAAAAACGGCGGCCCCAATGATGATAAATGGAATATTCCAGAACTTGATTACAAAATTGGTTCAGTTCACTCCATGCTTGATCCGGTAACAAACAGCGAACTTGCTGTAGATGGCCCGGTAGAGGAGTTGGAAATGCTTCTAAAAAACAGGTTTAATGGAAACATAAAAGAGCTTGTGAAAAAATATTTTCAAATTGAAGAGGAAATGATAGCAAAGGGCGGTTTTGATATTCTGGGACATTGTGATCTCATAAAAAAACGGAATATGAACAACCGCTTCTTTGATGAGAATGAATCATGGTACAAAAAACTTGCAGCAGAAATGCTTGATACACTTAAAGGTTCTGACTTAATTGTGGAAGTAAATACTGGTGGAATATCAAGAAAGGCAACCAAAGATGTTTATCCTTCACCATGGATGCTTAAACGTTGTCTAGAAATGAATATTCCGCTAACACTTTCTTCTGACGCTCACAAGCCTCAAAACCTTAACTTTTACTTTAAAGAGAGTATAGAACTCCTAAAAAGCACTGGATATAGAGAAATTTATTTTTTTTCTAACGGAATATGGCATTCCCAGCCGATTTAATTAATAGTGACTAATGAAGAATTGAATAAAATTAAAAATCTCCAGAATGAGATCAAGAAACTGAGAGGTCTCAAAAAAGTTCTGAGAAGAAATTTCCAGGATATGGTTGGGCTTCTTACTGTAACTATTTCACAAACAAATACCTTTTTAGGCGGACACCTTAGAAGGACAGCGCTTATCTGTAAATCATTCTGTGAATATATGCGCTATGACAAAGACACTGTTTATCGAATATACTACGGAGCGCTCCTTCATGATATAGGCATGGTGGGAATGCCTGAAAAAATAATAAATACACCTTCTGAACAATTATCAGAAGCAGATTTCATTTTTTTTAAAAGGCATCCTGTAATTGGTGAAAAAATGATTCTTTCAGCCTACGATCTTAGACAAACCGCTAAAATAGTCCGAAGTCATCATGAAGATTTTGGGGGGGACGGTTTTCCTGACAGACTTGCAGGCTCTGAGATTCCTATTGGAGCAAGAATAACAAGACTCGCAAACGATTATGACAATCTGATTTACAAGAATAAGATTAAAGCAAAACAGGCTGCTGAGACGTTAAAAGAAAGAGCTGGTTACATTTATGATCCCAAATTAACACCATACTTTATTAAATTCATTGAAGAAAATGTTACCCTAAAAGATAAAGAAACAAAACCTGCAGGAATAAAGATAAAAGATCTAAAAATTGGAATGTACACCGCAGAAGATATCATGCTGTCAAATGGTATGTTGCTTATTCCTAAAGGTATTATTCTTGATTCTGCAATGCTCGAAAAAATACAGTCATTTGATACCCTTCTGGATACAGAAAGAGTGGTATCGATCTTAAGATGACACCACTCCATTATAATTTCAGATTCTAAAAACTCAGAATTAAAAATTGATTATTCAGTAATCACTGTCTTTGCCTGTTTTAGGACTTCTTCAGGAAACTCAATTCCAATCTCGTCAGCAACAACCTTATTAAGCATCATGTTCATATGAGAAGGATCGCTTATTACAGTTGTAGGCATATCTTCCGGCTTTTCGCCTTTTAAAACCTTATCCATTAGAACAGCTGTCTGCTGACCAATATAGTACCAATCAAATCCCCATGCAATAAATACAGGATTGTCTTTGGCTGAAGAAGTGTCTGCGGACAAAACAGGAATCTTGTGTGCTATTGCAGTATCAACAAGGCCGCCAAGGGCAGAAACAACTGTGTTGTCATTTGTAACATAAATTGCGTCTACTCGATTTATAATAGATTCTGTTGCGGATTTTACTTCTGCTGAAGAAGCAATTGATGTTCCAATATATTTAATTCCAAGCTCAGCACAGGCCTTTTCTACCTGTTTAGCCTGAAAAAGAGCATTTGCTTCACCACCAGTATAAACCTGGCCAAGAACCTTTACATCATGAAATGATGTTAAAAACTCAATCTGTTCTTTAAAGGGATTGTTATAAGATGTTCCAGTAATTCCGGGATCTCCCTTATCAAGAGATTCGACAAGACCTGCTGATACAGGATCTGTTATTGCCGCATAAATGACAGGAATATCATGGGTTCCACTTTTAAGCGCCTGTGAATTAGTAGTAGCAATTCCGACAACCATATCCTTTTTTTTAGAATTAAACAAAGATGCTATCTGCATTGCGGTATTTGGATCTGCGTTTGAATTCTGGTAATCGTATTCGATATTGTCATAACCAAGACTTGTCATACCATCAACAATACCTTTATAAACAGCATCTAAAGCAGGATGCTGAACAAACTGTGAAACTCCAATATGAATTGTCTTTTCCTCTACTGAAGCCGGAGATACCGTCTTGGAAGTAGAAGCCTCATCTTTTTTGTTATTGCAAGCAAAAACAAGAGCTGCGGCAGCAATAATAATCATTATTAAAGAAATATTTCTTTTCATTAAAAATCTCCTAAATGTTTACGTTTCTTCTTGTAGAAGCAACATCGGCATTCTTACACATAGAAACGTTTCTGTCAACAGTAACGCAATATAAATTGACAAACATTCCATAAAGACCTAATCTCTTTAGCTATGAATGATATTTTGCTTAAACATGGAAAACAAGAACTCAGCTGTACACTACCCAAAAACTGGGACAGTAATATTATAGATTCAATATTTGAAGATAAAAACGCAGATCTTGCGGAAATGGTAAAGACTGCTATGCAGAATCCTGTAGGCTCAGAAAAGCTAGAAAGGATTGTAAAACCAGGAGAAACCGTTTGTATTGTCTTTTCAGATATTACACGCTCATGGCAGAGAACTGATCTTTATCTTCCGGTGATTGTAGAGGAACTTGAAAACGCCGGGATTAATTCTGATGACATAACACTTTTATGTGGACTTGGAACACACCGGAAACACACTGAAGAAGAAAAAAAGATATTGACCGGAAGTCTATATGGGAAGTACAAAATAATAGATCACGACTGTGATGATTTGGACAATATTATAAATCTTGGAACAACTGTCAGGGGAACATCGGCAGAAATTAACAGGATTGCAGTAGAAGCTGACAGGCTTATTCTTACCGGCGGAATAGTTTTTCATCTTATGGCGGGGTACAGTGCCGGCCGAAAATCTATTATCCCCGGAATAAGCAGCCGGAAAACAATATTGGAAAACCACGCACTAAGCCTTGCACCTCAAAAAGGAATGGGTTCGAACCCTGAAATTGGCTGCGATAAGCTTGGAGGAAATCCTGTACACGAAGACATGATGGAAATTCAGGAATTAATTAAACCAGATTTTATAGTAAATATAATTCCCGGAAAAGATTTACCCGGCGCGGCTGTAGCAGGAGATTATTTAAAAGCACATGAATATGGATGTAAACTCCTGAGAGATTTTTTTAGAGTGCCAATAACAGAAAAAAAGGATGTTGTAATTGCGTCTGCAGGAGGATTTCCGGCTGATATTAATTTTTACCAGTCTGTGAAATCTTTAATAAACGCGTCGCAGGCACTTAATACAGGCGGAACATTAATTCTTGTAAGCCGGTGTAATGAGGGACTTGGTAACCCTCTAATGGAAGAGATGCTGACAGACTTTTCAAGCATGGCTGAAAGAGAAACATTTTTAAGAAATAATTACAGTATAGGCCGTTTTATTGCGTATTATGGCTGTGAACTTGCTTCAAAATTTACGTTACTGCTTGTAACAGATATGGAAGAACCGTCGTTAGAGAAAGCCGGTATTCACTGCTGTAAAACCCTTGAAGAAGCAATTGAAATGGTGCAAAAAGAAACTTCTTCAACAGACGCGTATATTATTCCGGATGCATCACACACATTTCCTGCTTTAAAAAAATGAGGTAAAAGGGACTCAAATAACCAATAGTTTTTTAATCAGCACCTTGATTTCAGTACGTCATCAAAATTATCAGGAATTGACAGCTGAGTTCATTTTGTCTATTATTGGGTCACGTTAGACATAACGTGCTCCCGTAGCTCAGCAGGATAGAGCGACTGCCTCCTAAGCAGTAGGTCATGCGTTCGAATCGCGTCGGGGGTAAAAAAAGGGGCTGACTGGGAAGTAATACTTGGTCAGCTCTTTTTATATAACAGTCCCAGTAGCATCAAGTAGAAAGTCTTGCTGTATTTTTCATATTGTAAGCAATCATCATGATGCCCCATTCGCAAGAAGCATTAAGATTCCCCCATCCGTTGAATCTCCGGAAGTTCCAGTTTCCTTTAACCTGTCCGAACACCGTTTCGACTTCTGCTGCCCGCCTTCGATATAAACTTTCTCCATTTTCAGTTTCTAATCTATCTCGCGCTTTTTATTGATAGAACGCTCGTTTCTCATTGTATTCAAGTTTTCTGTAATCATACCTGGTACATTGTTCATTTGCAGGGCACTCTTTACAATCTGAGCAGGCATAAACCCGTGAATGTTCTATCCCAAGTTCAAGGCTGAGAAGCAACACAAAGAGGAAATAAAAGTTCAAACCATTAAGAGGTGTTATTCATAGACACTAAAAACTTCTTCACACCAACAAGGGGCGGTGTAGAAATAACAAAAAAGAATTGGATAAAATCGCGGATTTATACAATAATAGACAGGATATTAGCAGCGTATTAAATCTTGTGGCGCAAAAGGAATTGAAACAAACAAATGATTACAGGCGATATTAAATCTAAAATAGATAAATTATGGGAAACCTTCTGGACTGGAGGAATATCAAACCCGTTAACCGTAATAGAGCAGATTTCCTACCTTCTGTTTATAAAGAGGCTGGATGATAACCAGCTGTTAGAGGAGAAAAAGGCTCAGAGATTAGGTAAGCCTGTAGAGAACCCGACCTTTCCGGAAGATAAAAAACATTTGCGGTGGTCCCGCTTTAGAGATAATGAGCCGCAGGTTATGTTTGACCTCTTTCAGAAAGAGCTTTTCCCCTTTCTTAAAGAGGAATTGCCAAAGTCTAAAACATCTACATTTGCCAGAACAATGTCAGACGCCAACTTTTTAATACCCAAGGCCTCTCTGCTCGCGCAGGCTGTTGATATGGTAGAGCAGATTCCAATGACCGACCGTGATACCAAGGGTGATGTTTATGAATACATGCTTGGTAAAATATCTACTGCCGGAACAAACGGCCAGTTTAGAACTCCACGCCATATTATCAAAATGATGGTTGCCCTTATGAAGCCAACATCTGCCATGAAGATTTGTGACCCGGCCTGTGGTACTGCCGGGTTTCTTGCCGCAAGCTGCGAATATTTAATTGAGAATGAT
The DNA here is from genome assembly GCA_028527945.1 of Spirochaetaceae bacterium. GTDB lineage: Bacteria > Spirochaetota > Spirochaetia > UBA9216 > UBA9216 > Thalassospirochaeta. Next base: position 6,902 of record JAQQAK010000141.1, on the reverse strand, counting down.
CCTGAATATAGAACGGATATGGAAAACATATTTCACGGGTTCGATTTTGACTCAACAATGTTAAGAATTGGTTCCATGAATATGATGATGCACGGGGTGGAGAATCCAAATATAAAATATCAGGACTCTCTTTCTGATAAAAATGTTGAGGCCGAGGTTTATGACCTTGTTCTTGCCAACCCTCCGTTTAAGGGATCTTTGGCCTATGATGAGGTTGCCTCCGACCTTTTGGTTACGGTTAAAACAAAAAAGACAGAGCTGCTGTTTCTTGCTTTAATGCTTCGAATGTTGAAGTTTGGCGGTAGAGCCGCTGTAATTGTTCCGGACGGGGTATTGTTCGGCTCTTCTACGGCTCATAAAAACATAAGAAAGGAGCTGGTTGAGAACAACTTTCTTGAAGCTGTTATTTCAATGCCGTCTGGTGTATTTAAACCCTACGCGGGGGTTAGCACCGCTATTTTAGTGTTTACCAAAACGGGCTCCGGCGGAACAGAGAATGTCTGGTTTTATGATATGAAGAATGACGGCTTCTCTTTGGATGATAAAAGAACTCCGGTAGAGGGCTCTGATATTCCGGATATTATAAAGCGCTTTCACAATCAGAGTGGAGAGGCAGATAATAAAAGAACAGAGCAGTCTTTTACCGTACCTAAACATGAGATAGTTGATAACGACTACGACCTTTCAATAAACCGATACAAGGAAATTGTATACGAAGAAGTAGAGTACGATGAGCCAAAGGTGATAGTTGAGAGAATAAAAGAGCTTGAATCCGAAATCCAGCAGGGCATTACAGCATTGGAAGGAATGATCTGATGGGGTATGAAGTAAAAACACTAGAATATTGTGTAGGTAAAAAAGGTTTATTTTCTGATGGTGATTGGGTTGAAAGTAAAGATCAAGATCCCGATGGTGATGTTAGGCTTATCCAAATGGCAGATGTAGGAATTAATTTTTATAAAAATAAATCTGACCGTTATTTAACTACTGCCAAATTTGATGAATTAAAATGTCAGTTATTATACCCCGGAGATATATTAGTATCAAGAATGCCTGATCCTATAGGAAGAGCCTGTATTTTCCCTGGAGATGAAAAAAAGTGTGCAACAGTTGTAGATATTGCAATTATTAGAGTTGATGATACCATCGCTAATAATAAATTCTTATGCTATCGTATAAACGCGGTAGATATAAGAGCAAAAATAGAAAAGCAAGCAACTGGTACAACAAGGAAAAGAATTTCTGGTAAAAAACTTAAGGCAATTACAATCCCTCTTCCCCCTCTGAATACCCAGAAAAAGATTGTGGAAATACTCGATACGGCTCAGAGGCTTATTGATAAACGAAAAGAACAAATAAAAGAAATGGACAAGCTTGTGCAGTCGCTTTTCTACGACATGTTCGGAGACCCCGTTACAAACCCCAAAGGCTGGGAAGTGAAGAAACTGATTCATATTGTTTCCGGCAAATATGGGGTAAAAGCTGGTCCATTTGGTTCTTCATTAAAAAAACAAGATTATGTAAAACATGGTTATCGTGTATATGGACAAGAACAAGTTATAGCAGGAAGATTTGATATTGGAGATTATTATATAGATCAAGAGAAATTCGAAAAACTAAAAAGTTGTGAAATTAAAACAGGAGATCTTTTAGTCAGTTTAGTAGGATCGTTTGGTAAAATCTTAATCGTTCCAAACGGGATAGAAAAAGGTATTATAAATCCACGATTATTAAAAATCACTTTAAATAATGATTTAATAATACCAAGATTCTTTTCAGAATTATTTAAACTTCCTATAACACAAGAGTCTCTTTCATCATCAGCTCATGGTGGAACTATGGGAATACTTAATGCAACAATATTAAAAGATTTAAATGTCGTTCTCCCCCCAATCTCTCTACAAAACACCTTTGCCGAGAGGGTTCAGGCTATAGAGGCGCAAAAAGAGGCTATGACAAAATCTTTAAAACAGATGGAAGATAACTTTAACAGTTTAATGCAGAGAGCATTTAAGGGCGAATTAGTGTAAGATAAAGAACCGGAGTTAAACATTATGAAATCAAATTTCAATTATTTAAAAGAGTCAAATATTTCAGGTATACAGGAAACGGCAATACTCTGTGAAAAAAACGGCCTTGTAGACCCCAGAGTATGCTGCATGTACGCGCGCCTTACCCTTGAACGAACCCTGCAGTGGATGTACCGTTACGACGCGGAACTGTCTCAGCCGTGGGAAGACACCCTTGCGGCAATGCTTAAAGAACGAAGCTTTCGAGAAACTACTCCGCCGCATATCTACAACACCTGCGAATATATTAGAAAATATGGAAATAAGGCCGTTCATGATCATCGCAATATAAACTCCGATTCATCAATATTTATAGTTCAGTCGCTTTTTAATGTGCTTCACTGGTTTTACAGAGCGTACTTTGACCAGAACATTACCCATACATTCGACCAAAGCCTTATTCCTACAGGCGAAAAGAAAAAAACAACTGTAGTAAAGGTAAAGGCCATAGCCAAAGATGTTTCTGACAAGCATAAAAAAGAGATAGAAGCCGAAAAGGCTAAAAATAATCAGTTAACCGAAGAGATTACAAGGCTTAAACAGGAGCTGGCCGCCAAAAAGAAAGAGGCCGGGGCTCTACCTGACAACTTTGATTACAGCGAGGCTGAAACAAGAAAAAGATTTATAGACCTTTTATTATCAGAAGCCGGATGGGATATAAACAGCGACTGTGTCGAGCTTGAACACGAGCTTACAGGCGTTGAAAGAAATAAAACAAGAACCGGAACAGGCTTTGCAGATTATGTGCTATTTGGCGACGATGGAAAACCTCTTGCTGTTATAGAGGCAAAAAGAACATCGAAAGATCCGGAAGATGGGCAGCAGCAGGCAAAAGATTATGCCAACGCGCTTGAGCATAAATATGGCCAGCGTCCGGTAATCTTTTATACAAACGGCTACAGTACCTATATCTGGGATGACCTCCGTTATCCGCCGGAATCGGTTCAGGGCTTCTTTAAAAAAGAAGAACTTCAACGAATAATTAACCGGCGCGAGAACCGGGTATTAAACCTTTCTACAATTCCTGTAGATGAAAATATTGCAGGAGGCAATGGTAGAACCTACCAGAAGCTTGCCATTAAGGCGGTGGGCGAACACCTGCAGGATGGCCATAAAAGAGCACTAATTGTTATGGCTACCGGAACCGGAAAAACCAGAACAATTATAGCCCTTATAAAACAGCTACAGCAGGCAAACTGGACAAAAAGAACCCTCTTTCTCTGCGACAGAATATCGCTTTTGGGGCAGGCTAAAGACGCGTTTAATAATTTATTGCCCACAGCTCCTCCTGTAGATTTAAGAGCCGATAAGGATAACACAACTGCCCGGCTATGTCTTTCTACCTATGGAACAATGATGGGCTTAATAGATGAAGTTCAAAATGGAATAAGAACCTTTGATCCGGGACACTTTGATCTAATAGTTTTGGATGAAGCTCACCGGTCTGTATACCAGAAATACGGAGCTATTTTTGAATACTTTGATTCCATCCTTGTAGGCTTAACAGCAACGCCAAAAAAAGAGATTGATAAAAATACCTTTGACCTGTTCAGGGTTCAGCACGGCGTTCCGTCTTTTAACTACACACTTGAAGAAGCTGTTTTAAATGAGCACTTGGTTTATTTTGATGCTGTTAAAGTAAGTTCCAACCTATCCAGAGACGGCATTACCTATAATGAGTTATCGGAAGAAGAAAAGGAAGAATATGAGCTTCATTTTAGCGATGAAGACACCGGCGCTCTTCCAGAAAAGATTGATAAAAACGCCTTAAATCAGTGGCTGTTTAATCAGGATACTGTAGATCTGATTTTAGAAACCCTTATGCGTGAAGGTATTAAAATTGAGGGCGGCGACAAGCTTGGTAAAACCATAATATTTGCAAAAAATAAAGATCACGCTCAGTTTGTTGTAGAGCGGTTTAATAAAAACTACCCTAAATACGCGGGAAACTTCTGTAAAAAAATAGATTACTCCCTTGGTAAAGACGCTGAAACCTTAATAAGACAATTTAAAGTAGACAACACTTTTCAAATTGCTGTATCTGTCGATATGCTTGATACCGGCATTGATATTCCATCTTGTGTAAACCTTGTTTTTGCTAAACCGGTGTACTCTTCTACCAAGTTCTGGCAAATGATTGGCCGCGGAACCCGGCTGTGCCCGGATCTATTCGGTCCCGGAATGGATAAAAAGAACTTTAGAATCTTTGACTGCTGTGAAAACTTTGAGTTTTTTAAGATGAACCCTGAAGGCCGAAAGGGTGGCAATGTTGAGCCAATTTCTCAGAAGATATTTAAAAGATACCTCGAAATTGCAACAGCGCTTAACAAAACAGAAGAACCAGAGAATAAGCAGTTAAGAACAGATGCCCTGGATTTTCTGCATACTTATGTTTGTGCAATGGAAGAAGACAATTTTATTATCAGACCCAAAATAGAGTGGGTAAGAAAATATAATGATAGAGAAGAATGGAATCTTCTAACAGATGCTAAGGTTTCAGAGATTTATAATAATATTTCTCCCCTCCCCTCAACCCTGGATTTGGACGATCAGGATGCCAAAGAGTGGGATTTGCTCCTTTTAAACACCCAGATATCGTTGTTGGACAGTAATTCTCTGAAATTTGATAAACAAAAAAGTGTAATTCAGGATGTTGGAGTATCAATTATCGAGCAGCTATCAAATATGCCTGAGGTAAAGAAATTGCTGCCATTTATAGAAGCGGTTTCGGAAGACAGTTATTGGAACGATATTACCATAGTAATGGTAGAAGAAATAAGAAGAAAGTTAAGACTTCTGGTTCGCTTTCTTGAGAAAAAGAAAAAAGAGAAGATCTACTCTAATTTTGAAGATGGCGGTCTTGAAATAAGCAGTGTTGATACAAGTTATTTTTCTCCCGGCGAATTAAAAAAATACAAGGAAAAGATGGAAGCCATTCTTAACCAGATGGTAGAAGATACAAGCACTACCATATATAAAATAAGGCATAATATTCCAATAACAGAACTTGATTTGGAAGTTCTCGACAGTAAACTTTTTCATGAAGCCGCCGAACGTGATGCCTTTCATAGTATTTATGACAGCAATGTTGCTTCAAAATGGGAAGGCCTTGTTAATCCGCCGCTTTCTATGCTTATCAGATCTATTGTAGGGCTTGATAAGAAAGACATAGAAAAAGAGTTTTCATCATTTGTTACCAACAGTGACTATACATCTATCGAATATAAATTTGTTCAGCAGATTATAGATATTTTGTCAAAAGACGGCTTTATTCATCTTTCAGCCCTGTATGAACCTCCATTTAAAGACCTGCACGACGGAGGCCCCGATGAAGTTTTCGGAAAAGAAGCAGATAAAATATTTAGTATAATCAAGCAGGTGAATAATAACGCGCTGGGATGCGTTGGGTAGAGGTTTTATGAATCAATAATCTTTATCTTTATTTAAAGATGGTCATTTAAGAATTTCACATTTTTAAAAAAGATCAGATTGTGATTTTTCATCGTCCAATTTGGGAGATTTATCATTATTTAAACCTTGGGTTGAAGGTGTGGATGGATATGGAATAGGAGAAAAAATATTTATAAATTATTCAAACAATAAGAACATTACTGGGTTCTATTTATCTAATGGTTTTGTTTCAATTGAAAAGCCTTATCTTTATGAAAAGAATTCACGTATAAAAAAAATTCTTGTTTATAATTCTACCAAAAGTTTTCAAAAGACTTTCAAAGTTGAAGATACGCCAAATATACAATTTTTTGATGTCCCTCAAACAAATGCTCTCATCATTGAGATCTTAGATGTATACCGTGGTAGTCTCTGGGAAGATACATGTATAAATTTTATTTTACCAGAATCTGATAAATATAGATAATCTTTAATGTAATCATAAGAGATCGGCATTTAACAAAAGATTTGGAGTAGTCAAATGCACTTAAAGAGAGGAGCAATAAAAATATTAGTAGATTTTTATTGCTTGGGGGTAAAATAAACAAGAAGAAATCGCTTAAACTACTTTCTGAAGGGTGATGAAAAATGAGAAATATTTTCTTTTTATTGTTTTCTATTCTTTTTGCTAATAGCATTTTTGCGGAAGATTTTACAAAAAGTGCAGTCGAAGATCTTGATATAGGGGCACATTTGATTATAGCAAGTAGTGATGGATTTGTTCCAAATGAAGAGGGTGCAATTAAAATAGCTGAAATAATACTTGCATATCAATATGGCGAAGAAATCATAAGATTCCGTCCTTTTAAAGCTGAATTAACTGAAGATGAGACCGTTTGGTATATAAAAGGGACTTTTCCATCTAAAAATGGATTTGGTTATTATGGCGGAGGTGTTCCTCATATGAAAATTGCTAAAAAAGATGGGAGGATAATAGGCTTTATTCATGAAGAATAAAACGATTTCTTCTAAAACATTTATAATATTTATATTCCTTTGTCTAATTTTTAGCTGTTGTGAAAATATAGATATTGAAAACCTAAAAAGAAATAAAATAGTAAACCTTTTGAGTTTAGAAAAATCTTTCATAACAGATGAATTTTTAGTAGTTACGAAAGATAATCTATTTGATTAATTATTTCTTCTTTAGTTTTTTCATGCATCAGTTTATGGAACTCAACTTCAATTGTCATATTTAATAGCTTATATAACTTTTCATTACTAAAGAAATAATAACATTTTATTGGATTTTTTATCTTCCATATGCAATTATAACTAATTTTACAAAGCCGATTATCCTTCTAATAAATTATTAAAAGAATTGTAATTTAAAATACAAAATAATAAACTTGATGATGAACTGTATTTAGATTTCTTAGGAAT